>DATFCF010000200.1:0-5180 GCA_035253445.1 Mycobacterium sp. | reverse complement strand
GGTCGGGCCTGAGCTGGCGGTTGTGGTTCGCGCGTCGACGCTTACTAAGGTTGTCGGCTGTGATCACCCGCATGTCCGAGCTGTTCCTGCGCACGTTGCGCGACGACCCGGCCGACGCCGAGGTGCCAAGCCACAAGCTACTGATCCGGGCCGGCTACGTCCGCCCCGTTGGGCCGGGGCTCTACAGCTGGCTGCCGCTGGGACTGCGGGTGCTGCGCAAGATCGAGAACATCGTCCGCGACGAGATGAATGCCATTGGCGGACAAGAGATTCTGTTCCCCGCGCTGTTGCCGAAGGCGCCGTACGAGGTGACAAACCGCTGGACCGAGTACGGCGACGGGGTGTTCCGGCTGCAGGATCGCCGCCGCAACGATTACCTGCTGGGGCCGACCCATGAAGAGCTGTTCACGCTGACGGTCAAGGGGGAGTACAGCAGCTACAAGGATTTCCCGGTGCTGCTGTACCAAATCCAGACCAAGTACCGCGATGAGGCCCGGCCGCGCGCCGGGATCCTGCGGGGCCGCGAGTTCCTCATGAAGGACTCGTATTCATTCGACGTCGACGACGACGGGCTCAAGGCGCAGTACCAGGCGCACCGCGACGCCTACCAGCGGATCTTCGGCAAGTTGGGCGTGCGCTACGTCATCGTCTCGGCGGTCTCCGGAGCGATGGGTGGCAGCGCGTCCGAGGAGTTTCTGGCCGAAAGCGAGATCGGCGAGGACACCTTCGTGCGGTGCCTCGAATCGGGTTATGCGGCCAACGTCGAGGCCGTCGCCACCGCGGTGCCCCAACCGCGCCCGATCGAGGGACTGCCCGAGGCCAAGGTCCACGACACGCCAGGCACCCCGACGATCGCCACACTCGTCGAGTGGGCGAACACCGCCCTGGACCGTGAGGTCACCGCTGCCGACACGTTGAAAAACGTCGTGCTCAAGGTCCGCCGGCCCGGCGGCGACTGGGAGCTGCTCGCGGTCGGTGTGCCGGGGGACCGCGAGGTCGACGAGAAGCGACTGGCAGCCGCGCTGGATCCGGCCGAGTACGCGCTGCTCGACGAGGCCGACTTCGCCAAGCACCGGTTCCTTGCGAAGGGCTATATTGGCCCGAAAGCGTTGCTGGCCAACGGAGTTCGCTACCTCCTCGATCCACGGATCGTCGACGGCACGTCGTGGATCACCGGGGCCGACGAGCCGGGCAAGCACGTGGTCGGGCTGGTTGCCGGCCGGGATTTCGTCGCCGACGGCACCATCGAGGCCGCCGAGGTTCGCGACGGCGACCCGTCGCCCGACGGTGCGGGCCCGCTGGTGTCGGCGCGCGGTATCGAGGTGGGCCACATCTTCCAGCTGGGCCGCAAGTACACCGACGCGTTCGCCGCCGACGTGCTCGGCGAGAACGGCAAGCCGGTGCGGCTGACCATGGGCTCTTACGGCATCGGGGTGTCGCGGCTGGCCGCTGTGATCGCCGAGCAGCACCATGACGAGCTGGGGCTGCGGTGGCCGTCGTCGGTGTCGCCGTTCGACGCCCACGTGGTGATCGCCAACAAGGACAGCGCCGCACGCGCCGGCGCCGGGGAGCTGGCCGCCGAGCTGGACCGGCTCGGTGTCGACGTGCTGCTCGACGACCGACAAGCGTCGCCGGGGGTGAAATTCAAGGACGCCGAGCTGCTCGGGGTGCCGTGGATCGTCGTGGTGGGCCGCGGCTGGGCCGACGGAGTCGTCGAGTTGCGCAACCGGTTCACCGGCGAGACCCGCGAGATTGCGGTGGACAACGCGGCGGCGGACATCTGCGCGGCGCTCGCCTCGTAGCGCTCGCGGTTACTCGGAACCGCCGGGGAAGGCGACGGTGATCGGCGAGACCCCGAGCACGCGGCTCCATCGCGCGGCCGCAACCGCCGATTCCGTCAGTGCGGTCACCGCGAAGGCTCGGTCCTGCTCGTCGGTGGCCTGCTCGAGAACGGCGCGCCATGCCACGGCGGTGTCCTCCTCCATCCGCACCGCAAGGTTCGCGGCGTCCGTCGGGTTGTCGACTTCCATCGGAAGCTGGTAGCCGGCGGCGGGCAGCGGCTCGTCGACGGAGCGGGCGCCGAGCATCGCAATCGCCGCCTCGCGCCGCTCCCTGTGCTGGGCCATCGACGATGCGACCAGGTCGTTGACGTCCGGCGTCGAGTGCGCGGACACCAGGCCGTAGCCGTAAATGGTGGCGTGCTCGGTGGCGATCGCGTCGAACAGGGCACCATCGGCGGTATCCGCGGGCCGCGCCACACTCGTGGGTTCGGCTGCCCGCGACGACGTGGTCGTCGTCGGTGTGGGCTCGGGAGACGTCATCGCGCTGCCTCCGGTGCAATCAGCGCGACGGTGTAGGCCGCAGTGCATGCGGCCGTGATCGAGCCGAGCAGCCCGGCGCGATATCCGGAGAATGTGGCCGCCAATTCCGCGGCGCTCTCCGCCGACGCACGCAGCGCGCCGATCACATCCTGAACCGTCGGCGCCGTCGCCGGCTCGGCGGTGGTACTCGTCGGCGTTGCCGTCGGCGCCTCGCGGCCCACGATTCGGACAAGCTCGTCCGACAGCGCCTGGGCGTGCGCAGACCGTTCGGACGCCACGGCGTTGAGCGCCTGCGCGACGGCCGGGCGCGCGGACGCCGCGGCATCGGTTGCCAGCTGGCTGTCGGCGCGCGCGCGGTCCAGTTGGGCGGTCAGCTCACCGACTTCCGGCGGTGGTGGCGACGACCCGCACGCGGCGGCCGTCGCACCCAGCAGTGTCAGGGCCGCCGCTGACAGGAGCACTCGGCGTCTGCTGAGAGTTGGCTGAGGGCTCGGCACGAGCAACATCCTGCCATCGCCGGACTTTGGCCTACACATCGATGAATGGCACTGTGTATTCGCTGGACGTGGCCGCGCGTTTACCGCGAGCCACCGCGGCGCTGGCGTATCGTTGAAGGTCGGTTCCAACTTGCGCCGCGCAGGAATCGTGCCCGGACAACTCAAGATGAGGAGCTCGCCGTGACGGAGCGTTCTGCGGGATTACCGTCGCAGAAACAGGTGATCGAGCTACTCGACGGTGAGTTCGCGCGCGCAGGTTACGAAATCGAGGACGTGGTCATCGACGCCGCCGCGCGCCCGGCCCGAATCACAGTGGTGGCCGACGGTGACGAACCCCTTGATCTGGACTCCATCGCGTCGTTGTCGCGTTCGGCGTCCGCGTTGCTCGACAATGTCGATGACACGGCGACGCCCTACGTCCTCGAAGTCACCTCGCGTGGCCTGGACCGGCCACTGACCACCGAGAAGCACTACCGTCGTGCCCGCGGTCGCAAAGTGGAGCTGACGATGTCGGATGGAACGCAGTTGACCGGCCGCCTCGGCGAAACCGATGGCGCCACAGTGCGGCTGGTGGTTCGCGAGGGTGCGAGGGCCAACTTCTCGATACGTGAACTTGCTCTGGGTGATGTTGCGAAAGCCGTTGTCCAGGTTGAATTTTCGCCTCCCAATCCGCGGGAGCTGGAGCTAGCTGGGAAATCTGGGAAGGGGGCCTGAGCGTGAACATCGACATGGCGGCGTTACACGCCATCGAGGCCGACAAGGGCATCACGGTCGACGTCGTCGTCGAGACGATCAAATCGGCGCTGCTCACCGCGTACCGCCATACCGAGGGCCACGAGGCCGATGCGCACATCGAGATCGACCGCAAGACCGGTGTCGTCAAGGTGATGGCGCGCGAGACGGACGACGACGGCAACGTGATCTCGGAATGGGACGACACGCCAGAGGGTTTCGGCCGCATCGCGGCGACCACCGCACGCCAGGTGATCCTGCAGCGACTGCGTGACGCAGAGAACGAGAAGAACTACGGCGAGTTCTCGGCGCGCGAGGGTGACATCGCCGCCGGGGTCATTCAGCGCGACGCCCGCGCCAACGCCCGCGGTCTTGTCGTCGTCCGAATGGGCAGCGAGACCAAAGGATCCGAGGGCGTCATCCCCGCCGCCGAACAGGTCCCGGGCGAAAGCTACGAGCACGGTGACCGCTTGCGCTGCTACGTCGTCGGGGTCACCCGCGGCGCGCGCGAGCCATTGATCACGTTGTCGCGCACGCATCCGAACCTGGTGCGCAAGCTGTTCTCGCTGGAGGTGCCCGAGATCGCCGACGGTTCCGTCGAGATCGTCGCCGTCGCCCGCGAGGCCGGTCACCGGTCGAAGATTGCGGTCACGTCACGTGTGCCGGGCCTCAACGCGAAGGGCGCCTGTATCGGGCCGATGGGGCAACGGGTGCGCAACGTGATGAGCGAGCTGTCCGGCGAGAAGATCGACATCATCGACTACGACGAGGACCCGGCCCGCTTCGTGGCCAACGCGCTGTCGCCGGCCAAGGTGGTGTCCGTGAGCGTCATCGACGAGGCCGCCCGCGCCGCCCGTGTGGTGGTACCCGATTTTCAGCTGTCGCTGGCGATCGGTAAGGAGGGCCAGAACGCCCGCCTGGCGGCCCGGCTGACCGGCTGGCGGATCGATATTCGAAGCGATGCCGCGCCGCAGCCCAAGCCCAACCCCGACGCTGCGCACGGGGCGGTGCACGACCGCTAGTCCCCGGCACGCGGGGCGACTCGTAGCCGTTTCAGTTCGCAAGCACAGTGACGGTAGACTCAGCTGTGATCCAGCGCGAGACTTCGGCTCGGATGCATCGACGCCCAGACGGACCGGTGCGGACGTGCATCGGGTGCCGGAAGCGAGAGCTGGCCGTCGAACTGCTTCGAGTGGTCGCCGTCGACGGGAATGGCGAATGCGCCGTGACCGTTGACCCAGCGAGAAAACTGCCGGGGCGGGGCGCCTGGCTGCACCCCGATCAGGAGTGTCTAGACGCAGCAATTCGGCGGCGAGCGTTCGTACGAGCGTTGCGCATCACCGGTTCACCGGACATAACCGCGGTGATCGAGCATGTCAGTGCTGCTGACACGCCCGAAGCGCCCGGCGAGAGAACAGGTAGCGAAGAACATGAGCACACCGTGAAGTCCCGATGACCATGCGTCATAGTTAACCCGAGGCGCGGCGCCTACCACCGCTGTCGCCTCTAGAGATGGAGATGTAGTGGCAGGCAAGGCCCGCGTACACGAGTTGGCAAAGGAACTCGGTGTAACAAGCAAGGAAGTTCTCGCCCGACTTAGCGAACAAGGCGAATTCGTCAAATCTGCGTC
>DATFCF010000199.1:0-3332 GCA_035253445.1 Mycobacterium sp. | reverse complement strand
CGAGGTGGGCTGCGGCTGCGGCGACGGTCACCGCTGGCGGCAGCGGCGCGACGGGTACTGACGGTGGTGCATCAGCACTCGGCGGTCAACGCGGCATGAGCACGTCGCTGATCGAGAGGGTTCGCGAGCGGCTGGCCGCCGAGAACGCGCCGTTGCGGCCGAATGTGGTGGCCGCCGCCATTCGGGCCGAATCCGGCGGAGTTCTCGGCGACGCCGAAGTCCTGAGCAATCTGCGTGTGCTGCAGACCGAGCTGACGGGCGCGGGGATTCTCGAGCCGTTGCTCTGCGCAGACGGCACCACCGATGTCCTGGTCGCCGCGCCCGACGCCGTGTGGGTCGACGACGGAAACGGATTGCGCCGCAGCTCGATTCGGTTCGACGACGAGGCGGCGGTACGCAGGCTGGCGCAGCGGCTGGCCCTTGCCGCGGGGCGCCGTCTCGACGAGGCGCAGCCGTGGGTGGACGGCCAGCTGTCCGGGCTGGGCACCGGCCAGTTCACCGTCCGCCTGCATGCGGTGCTGCCGCCGATCGCCGCGGACGGGACATGCCTGTCGCTGCGGGTGTTGCGGCCGGCCAGCCAGGATCTGGCCGCGCTGACGGCGACCGGCGCCATCGCCGCTCAGGCCGCCGCCCTACTGGATCAGCTCATCCGGGCACGGCTGGCGTTCCTGATCTCCGGCGGCACCGGCGCCGGCAAAACCACCCTGCTGGCGGCGACTCTCGGCGCAGTTGCCCCGGACGAACGCATCGTCTGTGTGGAGGATGCCGCGGAGTTGGCGCCGCGGCATCCCCATCTGGTGAAACTCGTCGCGCGGTGCGCCAATGTCGAGGGCATCGGCGAGGTGACCGTGCGTGATCTCGTCAAGCAGGCGTTGAGGATGCGGCCCGACCGGATCGTGGTCGGTGAGGTTCGAGGCGCCGAGGTGGTGGACCTGCTCGCGGCCCTCAACACAGGCCATGACGGCGGCGCGGGCACCGTGCACGCCAACAACCCCGCCGAGGTGCCTGCCCGGCTCGAAGCGCTGGCCGCGCTCGGCGGACTCGACCGAGCCGCGCTGCACAGCCAGCTCGCCGCCGCGGTACAGGTTGTCCTGCATGTCAGCCGTGACCTTGCCGGCCACCGCCGGCTCAGCGAGATTGCGGTCCTTCGCACTGGGGAGGACGGCCGCGTCCGCGCTACTGCCGTGTGGCGCGCAGATACTGGATTCGATTGCGGTGCTGAGTATTTCACCGAGCTTGTTCGCGCGCGGAGGCAATCATGACGTGGGCGGCGCTTGCCATGGCGCTGGCCCTGCTGATCATGCCGACGTCGTCGCGACACCGCCTCGAGACCCTCAGGCTGATCTTGCCGACTCCTCGCCGACTGCGGGTGGCGCCAGTCGCGGCGTGCGGGGGACTGGCCTTGGCGTTCGTCGTTCCGGTCACCGTCACCGCGGCCGCGGCAATCATCGGAGCCACGGTTGTGTTTCGCCGCAGGCGGCAGCTCGGCGAGCGGCGGCGTGAGGCCGAGTCGATTGCGCTGCAGGCGGCGCTTGACGTTTTCGTCGGCGAGCTACGCGTTGGCGCCCACCCTGTCGCCGCGTTCGACGTTGCGGCCACGGAGGTTGATGACTCGGTCGCCGCTTCGCTTCGGGCTGTGGCTGCACGGGCACGGCTGGGCGCCGACGTGGCGGCGGGGCTCAACAGTGTGGCTCGGCGGTCATCGCTACCGGCGCACTGGGAACGGCTTGCGGTCTACTGGCAACTGGCCCAGAACCACGGCCTGGCGATTGGCGCGCTGATGCAGGCCGCGCAGCGCGACATCGTTGAACGCGAACGGTTTTCGGCACGGGTCAACTCCGGTATGGCCGGTGCGCGCACGACGGCCGCGGTGCTGGCCGGCTTACCGGTGCTCGGCGTCGGCCTCGGACAGCTCATCGGGGCCGACCCGGTGGGCTTCTTGTTATCCCGCGGTGCGGGCGGATGGCTGTTGGTGGTCGGCGTCACCCTCGCGTGCGTCGGCTTGCTGTGGTCGGACCGGATCACCGGACGAGCACTGATATGAGCTGGGCCGCTGTGCTTTTGGCTGCCGCGCTGTTGGTCGGCGGAGACCATTCGCGAGTGCGGATTCGGGCGGGCAAGTCCGTGCCGGCAACGCCCCGTCTCCCGGCGCCCACCGGCGACCCTCTGGCTGCCGCGTCCAGCTTCGACGTGCTCGCCGCGTGCCTGCGCTCCGGGATGGCGGTATCGACGGCCGCGGCGGCCACGGCGCAGTCGGCTCCGGCGGAGCTAGCGCGGCTGCTCAACCGCGCCGCGGACCTGCTTGCGCTCGGCGCTGACCCCGCCACCGCATGGTCAAATCCAAACGGGCGCCCGGATACTCACGCTGAGGCGCTGTTGCGGCTGGCGCGGCGATCGGCTTCGTCGGGCGCCGCGCTCGCACAAGGTGTTGCGGAGTTGGCTGAACAATCACGCCATGACGCGGCGGATGCGGCAGGCGCGGCCGCGGAGCGCGCCTCGGTGCTGATCGCCGGGCCGCTCGGGCTGTGCTACCTGCCGGCGTTCCTGTGCCTTGGCATCGTTCCGGTGGTCGCCGGACTCGCCGGTGACGTTCTGCAGTCCGGGATTCTATGACGGTGAACCAACGATGAGGAGGAAAACAGGTGGTAGGAAACAGGATTCGGGCCATGCAGGCCCGGCTGGCATTGCTTGCCGTCCAGGACGACGGCATGTCCACGGTCGAATACGCAATCGGGACCATTGCCGCAGCGGCCTTCGGTGCCATCTTGTACACGGTGATCACCGGCGATTCGATCGTCAGTGCTCTGACCAACATCATCAACCGGGCGTTGAACACCAACGTCTAGGCGATGAGGCGGGCGGTGTCACCGTCGAGGCGGCGTTGGCGATCGCCGCGCTGGTGGTGGTGCTCATCCTGTGCGTGTCGGGGCTTACTGCGGTGTCGATGCAAATGCGGTGTGTGGATGCCGCGCGTGAGGCGGCACGGCTCGCGGCCCGCGGCGACGACGCGTCTGCAGCCGATGCCGCGCGCAGCATCGCGCCCGACGGGGCCGCGGTTCAGTTGCGGCGCGACGGGCAGTTCATCGTCGCAACCGTCACGACGAGATCGCCGCTGCTGCCGGGCGTTACCGTCGCGGGCCGTGCGGTGGCCGCGGTCGAGCCGGGACCACGCTGAGCAAGGCTCGGCGAGCCTGGTCGCCGCAGCGATGGTGGCGGTGCTGTTGGCGGTCACCCTGGGCGGCGTGTACCTCGGCTCGGCGGTGATCGCCCGTCACCGGGCGCAGGCCGCCGCAGACCTGGCCTCGCTGGCCGCCGCGGGCCGGCTCGCAGGC
>DATFCF010000198.1:0-3119 GCA_035253445.1 Mycobacterium sp. | reverse complement strand
CGAGGTGCTTGCCGGTGAGGGTCGAGCGATCGGCGACGAGATCGGCTGGTGCGCCCTCGAAGACGATTCGCCCGCCGTCATGGCCTGCGCCGGGACCCAAATCGATGATCCAATCGGCATGCGCCATCACTGCCTGGTGGTGCTCGATGACGATCACTGACTTCCCGGAATCGACTAGCCGGTCCAGCAGACCGAGCAGCTGCTCGACGTCGGCGAGGTGCAGCCCGGAGGTCGGCTCGTCGAGGACGTAGACACCACCCTTCTCGGACATGTGAGTGGCCAACTTGAGCCGCTGCCGCTCGCCGCCGGACAACGTCGTCAGCGGCTGGCCGAGGCTGAGGTAGCCGAGCCCGACATCGGTGAGACGTTCCAGGATCTTGTGCGCGGCCGGCGTGTTCGCTTCGCCCTCGCCGAAGAACGCCAGAGCATCAGCCACCGACATCGCGAGCACTTCGGCGATGTTGCGGCCGCCCAGCGTGTACTCCAGCACCGACGCCTGGAATCGCTTGCCCTCGCACTCCTCGCAAATGGATTCGACAGTGGCCATGACGCCCAGCTCGGTGAAAATGACCCCGGCGCCGTTGCAGGTTGGGCAGGCGCCCTCCGAATTTGCGCTGAACAGAGCCGGTTTCACGTCGTTGGCCTTCGCGAACGCCTTGCGGATCGGATCGAGCAGACCGCTGTACGTCGCGGGGTTGCTGCGTCGCGAACCGCGAATCGTGCCTTGGTCGATCACGACGACGCCGTCGCGGCCTGCCACCGAGCCTTGAATCAGCGAACTCTTCCCGGAACCCGCCACGCCGGTGACCACGCACAGCACGCCGAGTGGGATGTCGACGTCGACGTTTTGAAGGTTGTGCGTCGACGCGCCGCGGATCTCCATCGCACCGGAGGAGGTGCGTACCGTCTCCTTGAGCGAGGCCCTGTCGTCGAAATGGCGGCCGGTTAGGGTGTCACTGGAACGCAGCCCCTCGACCGTGCCCTCGAAGACCACCTGGCCACCGCCGGTACCTGCGCCGGGGCCCAAGTCGATGACATGGTCGGCGATCTGGATCGCCTCCGGCTTGTGCTCGACGACCAGCACGGTGTTGCCCTTGTCGCGCAGCTGCAACAGCAGATCGTTCATCCGCTGGATGTCGTGAGGGTGCAGACCGATCGTCGGCTCGTCGAATACGTAAGTGACGTCCGTAAGTGCCGAGCCGAGATGACGAATCATCTTGGTGCGCTGCGCCTCTCCCCCGGATAGCGTGCCCGACGGCCGGTCCAGCGAGAGGTAACCCAACCCGATCTCAGCGAACGCGTCCAGGAGATGCTGCAGCCCGGCGAGCAGCGGTGCCACCGTCCCCCGCGCGTGGCTGGCGCCACCGTACGCGCGGGCGGTGCCCCCAGTTTCGTCGAGGCCGCGAACCCAGTCGGCCAGGTCGGTGATCTGCATCGCGCAAACGTCGGCGATGTTGCGGCCCTTGATCTTCGACGATCTGGCCGCCTTGGACAGCCGGGTGCCGTCGCAGTCGGGACAGACCGTGAACGTGACCGCCCGCTCCACAAAGGTGCGAATGTGGGGCTGCATCGCGTCGACGTCCTTGGACAGGAACGATTTCTGGATCTGCGGGATGAGGCCCGCATAGGTCAGGTTGACCCCGTCGACCTTGATCTTCGTGGACTCCTTGTGCAGCAGGTCGTGCAGTTCCTTCTTGGTGTACTTGCGGATCGGCTTGTCCGGGTCGAAATAGCCGCAGCCGCGGTAGATGCGGCCGTACCAGCCGTCCATGCTGTAGCCCGGGATGGTGAGTGCGCCCTCGTTGAGCGACTTGCTGTCGTCATAGAGCGCGGACAGATCTATGTCGGAGACTGAGCCCCGACCGTCGCAGCGCGGACACATGCCGCCCATGATCTTGAAATCGCGTCGCTCCTTGACGGTTTTGCCGCCCTTCTCGAACGTCACCGCGCCCGCTCCGCTGATCGAGGCGACGTTGAAGGAGAACGCCTGGGGCGAACCGATATGCGGCTTGCCGAGCCGGCTGAACAGGATGCGCAGCATCGCGTTGGCGTCGGTGGCGGTGCCGACCGTGGAGCGCGGGTTGGAGCCCATCCGTTCCTGGTCGACGATGATCGCCGTCGTCAGACCTTCGAGTAAGTCGACCTCCGGGCGCGCCAGTGTCGGCATGAAGCCCTGCACGAAGGCGCTGTAGGTCTCGTTGATCAGCCGCTGTGACTCGGCGGCGATCGTGTCGAACACCAGTGAGCTTTTGCCCGAACCCGATACGCCGGTGAACACCGTCAGCCTGCGCTTCGGGATCTCGACGCTGACGTCCTTGAGGTTGTTCACCCGCGCGCCGTGCACACGGATCAGATCGTGGCTGTCGGCAGCAGATGGCGCAGGCGATTTCGTGCTCTTCGTCGCACCCTTCCTCGTGGCCGTGCTCATCGTGTCTCCATCTGTCGGCGGGCAGGCTCGATCTAACCAGCGTCAGTACGTCGCCTGCGCCGCTTGGTGGTATACGGCAGCGCGAACAAATACAGGCCGGTAAACAGAAGCAAGGTCAGCGGAAGCAGAGGCGAGGTAAGGACCCAGGCCGCAGGCTCCTCCTGACTCACCGCGACCACGGTGACGACGATGATCGCCACCGTGAAGGCAATGGCCAGCCAACGATGGCTCTGCCGAATCCACTTGTTCCAGTTCAATGTGACCTCCTGGGAAGATGAGTGATCGCCCGCCCGGCGAACCTGCCGGGCAGTGTGTTCAGAAAGTGGTGGTCGCGACCGCCGCGCGGCGGTCAGCTCACCTGCTGGATGCGGACCGTGTTGCCCGCTGGGTCACGGAAGGCGCAGTCGCGGGAGCCCCATGGTTGGTCGGTCGGTTCCTGCATGACGTCGGCGCCGCTGGCCTGCGCTCGCTCGAAGACGGAGTCGAGGTCAGTGGTGGCCAGCATGATGCTGGCGTAGGTGCCCTTCGCCATCATTTCGGCGATGATGCGCCGCTCGTCGTCAGTGATGCCGGGGTCCGCGGCCGGCGGCGTCAGAACAATGTTCATGTCCGGCCTGCCGACTGGGCCGATCGTGATCCAGCGCATCGCTCCCCCGCCGACGTCCTTGCGGACCTCGAAGCCGAGAGCGTC
>DATFCF010000197.1:0-2849 GCA_035253445.1 Mycobacterium sp. | reverse complement strand
CTTGAGTGCCCAGCATCGGGATGAGCTCGTCGAGCACCATGGCCCCGGCATCCTCACCGGACGCCCGTTTGTGCCAGTAGCTTCCACCGCCGTCGACGGCGACCACCGCAACCGGCGGCAGGCCCGCGGCGACGGCTTGGGCCAACCCTTGCTCGACTCCGCCTGCCATCACGCCTGCAGCGGTTTGCCCCTTTCCGTGCAGTGCGATGATGGGCCGCAGCGGCCCAGTCTGCCCGGGCGGACGGGCGATGGCCCATTGGGTAGGAACGCCGCCGCGCGCGGCCGACATGAAGAATCCACTGGCGAACGTCGGGGCCGCGGATGCCGGTGCGGTGGTACCCAACGCGTAGGCACCGAACGCGCCTAAGCCAAGACCCAGAATTGTGCGACGGTTCAGTTCTGGCATGCGCGCCATCATGCCATCGGCCATTCGGTCGGGTTTCTCGGACTTCTCTGAGTAAAGCCTGATGATTAGCCGAAAAGGCAATGTCGCCACCCCCCGACTGGCAGCATGCTAATCGTGACGGCAGCGGTCACTCCTAAGGGAGAACGTCGACGGTATGCGCTGGTCAGCGCGGCCGCTGACCTCCTATGCGAAGGGGGCTTCGATGCGGTGCGACACCGCGCCGTCGCGCGCCGCGCGGGTCTGCCGCTGGCATCCACGACGTACTACTTCTCTTCCCTCGACGATCTGATCGCAAAGGCCGTCGAGCATGTCGGCGTGCGCGAGGCAGAGCAGTTGCGCGCCCGGGTGGCGGCGCTGTCGCGTCGACGCCGAGGCGCCGAATCGACGGCAGAGGTGTTGGTCGATTTGTTGGTCGGTGAGACTCCGGGGCAGCGGATGAGCGACCAGTTGATCTCGCGCTACGAGCGCTACATCGCGTGCGCGCGTCAGCCCGGACTGCGCGAGATCCAGCAACGAATCTTGCAGCAGCGCACCGACGCCGTCGTCGAAGTGGTCGAGCGGTCCGGGCGTTCGGTGCGCGCTGAACTGCTGACGGCGTTGGTGAACGCCGTCGACGGTGCAGTGGTGGCGGCGCTGGTCGGCGACGGTGACAGCCCGCGTGCGACCGCTCGCGCGACGTTGATCGACGTAATCGACGTGTTGGCACCCATCGACGAGCGGGTCGCGCAGGTGTGATCTGAAGGAGGGTAATGACTACGCCTAAGACGGTCGAGGAGAAACCACAGCTACGGCGAGTCATGGGCCCAGGCCTGTTGCTCTTGTTCATCGTCGGTGACATCCTGGGCACCGGCGTCTACGCGTTGACCGGTGACGTGGCCGCCGAAGTCGGTGGGGCGGCGTGGGTTCCGTTCCTCGTCGCGTTTCTGATCGCGACCGTCACCGCGTTCAGTTACCTGGAGCTGGTGACCAAGTATCCGCAGGCGGCCGGCGCTGCGCTGTACGTGCACAAGGCTTTTGGCGTGCAGTTCATCACGTTCTTGGTCGCGTTCATCGTGATGTGTTCGGGCATCACGTCGGCCTCAACAGCGTCGCGGTTCTTCGCGGCCAACTTCTCCACCGCATTCGATTTGAACTGGGGCAAGTTCGTCGTCGCCGCGGTCGCGTTGCTGTTCATGGCGATTCTGGCCGCGGTGAACCTGCGCGGCGTGGGGGAGAGCGTCAAGCTGAACGTCGGGCTCACCATCGTCGAGATCACCGGCCTGCTGCTGGTGATCATGGTGGGGCTGTGGGCGTTCACCGGCGGCGACGCAGACGTCGACTTCTCGCGCGTCGTCGCGTTCGACACCGCAAGCGACAAGAACGCCTTCATGGCCGTCACGGCCGCCACATCGTTGGCGTTCTTCGCGATGGTCGGTTTCGAAGACTCGGTGAACATGGCCGAGGAGACCAAGGACCCGGTGCGAGTGTTTCCGAAGGCGTTGTTGACGGGATTGTCGATCGCCGGCGTCGTCTATGTCATTGTCGCGATCGTCGCGGTGGCGCTCGTCCCGGTCGGCACATTGGCGGCCAGCGACACACCGCTTGTCGAGGTGGTAAAGGCCGGTGCGCCAGGGCTTCCGATCGAGGACATCCTGCCGTTCATCTCGATGTTCGCCGTGTCGAACACCGCGTTGATCAACATGCTGATGGCCAGCCGGCTGATTTACGGTATGGCCCGCCAGCATGTGTTGCCGCCCGTGCTCGGCGCGGTGCACCCGCGGCGCCTGACACCGTGGGTGGCGATCCTGTTCACCACGGCGATCGCGTTCGGCCTGATCTTTTATGTCACCGCCTTCGCGAACAGCAGCGCGATCTCATTGCTCGGTGGCACCACATCGCTTCTGCTGCTTGCTGTCTTCGCGATGGTCAACGTCGCGGTGCTGGTCTTGCGGCGCGACGTCCAGGAAGCCGGTGGGCATTTCAAGACCCCGACGGTGTTGCCCGTGATCGGTTGTCTGGCGTCGTTCTATCTGGTGACCCCGCTGTCTGGGCGGCCCGGCCAGCAGTACCTGCTGGCGCTGATCCTGATCGGGATCGGCATCGTGCTGTTCTTCGTCACCATGTTGATCAACCGTCAGCTCGGCATCCGCGACGCCGGCATCACCGATCCGCGCCTGGGCGCCCCGCCGGACTAGGTGTCGAGCATCCGCCGGATCGCGCTCAATTCGCGCTGGGCCTCGGCGAGCAGTTCGGACGCGCGGTTCACCCGGGCAGCAAGGGCGGTCTGGTCGCCGCTCGTGCGCCGCTGCGGTATGAGATCGGCGGGCAACGTCGGGGTGACGATGTAGCCGGTCACGAAATCGCCGTAGATGGTCACGTCTTCTGGCCGCTGGTACCAGTACAGCGCGACGTACGCACAAATCACCGCGTCGACGGGATCTTCGTCGCGGTCGAGCTGTCCCGG
>DATFCF010000196.1:0-4258 GCA_035253445.1 Mycobacterium sp. | reverse complement strand
TCGCGGATGGGGCGAGGGTGGGGCGGACTTGCACTGGTACTGCACCGGCGACCCGGCGGCACACGTCGGCGCCAAGCAGGTCTGGCAGTCGTACGCCCCCGAGCTCACCGAGCTGCTTGGCGAGAAGGCGTACTCCGAACTTGCCGCAATGTGTAAGCGGCGCAGTGGTTTAGGCCTCATCGCCGTGCATCCCGCGACCCGTGCGGCCGAATGAGTGAGACGCTCTTCTTGTTCCGGCTGATCCCGCCGCGGGCGGACTTCGCCCAAACCATGACTGCCGACGAGCAACAAGCCATGTCCGAGCACATGGCGTACTGGCAGCAGCTGCTGCACGACGGCCGCGTGGTGGTCTACGGCCCGGTCGCCGACCCCGAAGGGGTGTGGGGCCTCGGCGTGCTGCGCGCCGCCGACCGGGCCGCCGCGCTGGCCATCGGAGAGGACGACCCGTCAGTTACCGCCGGCGTCAACACTTTCGAGGTCCTCGAGATCATGGGCGGCGCCACGGGTTAGTAGCGATTTCGGCGTGTTTTGTCGCAGCTATCGCAATCAGCGCGCCGAAATCGCGCGTCACCCCTCGAGTTTGTAGCCGAGGCCTCGGACGGTGACCAGGTGCACCGGGGTGGCGGGGTCGGATTCGATCTTGGACCGCAACCTCTTGACATGCACATCAAGGGTCTTGGTGTCGCCGACGTAGTCCGCGCCCCACACCCGGTCGATGAGCTGGCCGCGCGTCAGTACCCGGCCGCTGTTGCGCATCAGGTACTCGAGCAGATCGAACTCCTTGAGCGGCAATGTGATTGGTTCACCGTTCACACTGACGACGTGGCGCTCGACGTCCATCCGCACCGGCCCGGCCTCCAACACACCGTCGCCGATGCCGGTGTCATCGTGCTCGTTGCCCCGACGCAGCACCGCACGGATGCGGGCGATCAGCTCGCGCGCCGAATACGGCTTGGTGACGTAGTCGTCGGCACCGAGCTCCAGTCCGACGACCTTGTCGATCTCGCTGTCGCGCGCCGTCACCATGATGACGGGGACGCTGGAGCGGGACCGCAGTTGCTTGCACACATCGGTACCGCTCATACCCGGCAGCATCAGGTCCAACAGCACGATGTCGGCTCCGGCTCGCTCGAATTCGGCCAGGGCCGAAGGCCCGTCGGCCACCACGGTGGCCTCGAAGCCCTCCTTGCGAAGCAGAAAGGCCAGCGGATCGGCCAGGGACTCTTCGTCCTCCACGATCAACACACTGGTCATTGGTCTAACTAGTCCTCTCGCTCGGCTTGCACTTCTAGGTCATCGTCCCCATAGGGGTAGGCCGGAATCGACAGGGTGAACGTCGATCCGGTTCCCGGCTGACTCCACAGCCGGATGGATCCGTTGTGATTGGCGGCGACGTGCTTGACGATCGCCAGCCCGAGCCCGGTGCCACCCGTGGCCCGCGAACGCGCCTTGTCGACGCGGAAGAAACGCTCGAACACCCGCTCCTGATCCGCGCGGGCGATGCCGATACCACGGTCGGTGACGGCGATTTCGATGTTCTTACCCCGCCGGCGCCGACTGATGGACACCGGAGATCCATGGGATGAGTAGGCGATCGCATTGGACACCAAGTTGGCCAGCGCGGTCACCAACAAAGGTTGGTCGCCGAGCACCCGGAACCCCGTCGGCGAGTCGGTCGTCACGGCGATATCGGCGTTGTCTGCGGCTACCTTATGCCGCGAAAGTGCCTCGGAAACAACGGTATCGACCTCGATGGCGTCCAGATCCGGCAGCGGCTCGGCGCCCTGCAGCCGCGACAGATCGATCAGCTCACCGACCATGTTGGCCAGCCGGTGAGATTCGGTCACCATCTTCTCGGCAAACCGGCGCACGGTGTCGGGGTCGTCGGTCGACGCGAGCAGCGCCTCCGCCAGCACGCCCATCGCACCGACCGGGGTCTTCAGCTCATGGCTCACGTTGGCCACGAAGTCGCGGCGGGTGGCTTCCATGCGGGCGTGCTCGGACTGGTCGTCGACGTAGACGACCGCGAACCGGCGATCAGCTTCGGTCAGCAACCGCACGTGGCCGCGCACCGACAGCCCCGACCGCCCAGGATTCGACTGTTTCCGCGGCGACAGGTCGACCTCGCCGTCCTCACCCGTGGTCAGGGTGCGCTCGGCCGCCAGCCAGGCCCGGTCGTCGAGCAATCGGTCCCGCACCAGGCCCAACTCGCGGGCGCGATCGTTGGTGTAGACGACGTCACGGTAGGTATCGACGACCACGATCCCCACCGGCGACTGCGAGACGATGTACTCGAGCATTTGGGACACGGTGAGGCCGGCCTGCTCGGCGGCCTGGCGTTGACGGCGTTCGAGGATGCGCGGCGTTAGCCCCGCTCCTAGCCCGACACCGATCACCAGTGCGAGCAGCGCCACGACTGCCGCAAGCAGCAGCGCAGATACCACACTCACGCGAAAATCGTACGCATCCGGTGAACGTCATCCCAGCAGCGTGCGGCCAAAACGGGACAAGTCACACAGCCAATCGCAGGTGTTCGATTGGCGTTTACCCAGTGTTTGCCCTGGGACTGTGTTCGCCGGGCTATTTCGCGCCCTGCGCAGCCACTGCCGCCGCACCCGCGGCGGCTGCCTCGGGGTCCAGGTACTGCCCGCCGATGACCTTCGGTTTCAGTGCTGAGTCCAGGTCGTAGCGCAACGGGATCCCGGTCGGGATGTTCAGCCCGACCACGTCTTCATCGGACATTCCGTCAAGATATTTGACCAAGGCTCGCAGCGAGTTGCCGTGTGCGGCGATCAACACCGTCTTCCCGGCCCGCAGGTCGGGCTCGATGGTCTCGGTGTAGTACGGCACGAACCGCTCGACAACGTCTTTGAGGCATTCGGTGCGCGGCGGCCCACCGGGGATATCGGCGTAGCGCGGATCGCCTTCCTCGCTGTACGTGCTGCCCGGTTCGATCAGCGGTGGCGGGGTGTCGTAACTGCGCCGCCACTTCATGAACTGCTCTTCGCCGTACTTTTCTTTCGTCTCGGCCTTGTCCAGCCCCTGCAACGCACCGTAGTGGCGTTCGTTGAGCCGCCAGCTGCGGTGCACCGGGATCCAGTGCCGGTCGGCCTTGTCCAGCGCCAGGTTCGCGGTGGTGATGGCCCGTCGCAACAGGGAGGTGTACAGCACGTCGGGCAGGCGATCCAGCTCGGCTATCAGCTCGCCGGCCCGGAGTGCCTCGGCACGGCCCTTGTCGGTCAGGTCGACGTCGACCCACCCGGTGAACAGGTTCAGCGCGTTCCATTCGCTCTCGCCGTGGCGCAGCAGGATCAGCGTCGGTTCAGCCATGGCGTCGATCTTCTCACGATGGCGATTCGTCGTCGTCCTCGATCAGGTGGCGGAAGGCCTGCAGGTTCGCCAGCGATTCACCGCGCGACACCCGCCACTCCCACTCCTTCTGGATCGAGGACCGAAAACCCAACTCCAGCAACGTATTGAAGTCCGAGTCGACGGCCTCGAGCACCTGGCCGAGCACCCGGTCGATCTCGTCGGGTGTGACCGAATGCAACGCCATCCGGCCCACTAGATAGATGTCACCGACGTTGTCGAGGGTGTACGCGACCCCGTAGAGCCGCCGGTTGCGCTTGAGCAGGAACCGGTAGACACCTTCGTGGTTCTCGTCGGGCTTTCGGCACACGAACGCCTCCACGCGCACCGAGTGCTCGCCGATCGACAGGATGGTGTTGGTCTTCAGCCGGCGCTCGCCGGGCAGCTCGACGATGATCCCCGGCAATCCGCCGCGTGCACCCTCGTGGCGGGTGCAGACCAGGCCGTGCTCCTTGCAGGTGTCCTCGATGACCTTCACAGGGTCGTTACTCACCGCTCGACTCCCGCTCGTCTTCGTTCAAGCCCGGACACTCCGCCGCATCGAGAAGCGGCGCCCGTTGCGTCGCGCGGTCGCACCGGGGTCGTCATGGCGGGCGCGAAAGTCGGTGATCGCCCGCCCGTAGCTGGCCAGCAGCGCGTCGACGGTGTGCGCCCACGAGAACGTGGCGGCGTGCTCGACGGCGGAAGCGCTCATGGTCTCGGGACCGCGCTGCAGCAGCGCACCGATCGCCTGCGCCCAGTCGTCGACGTCGTGGCCGTCGACCAGCGTGCCGCTGACCCCGTCGCGCACGGCGACCGGCAATCCGCCCACCGCGGCGGCCACCACCGGTGTGCCGCAGGCCTGCGCCTCGACGGCGACCAGGCCGAAGGATTCCGAATAACTCGGCAC
>DATFCF010000195.1:0-3748 GCA_035253445.1 Mycobacterium sp. | reverse complement strand
AGCAAAGAACATCAACTCGCTGGAAAGCCATACGATGGTGCCAACACTGACCATATTTGGCCGGTTCAGCGAATGCACGCGCGACGTGATCGCGGTTCCCGACGTCCCTACAGCGCTCGTCACACCGCAAGTATGACGCTTTGTAGTTGTTCAACTCCACCCGGGTGGAGCAATTCGTCATAATCTGCCCGTGACTTCTGCGCACAGCGAGCCGTCGTGGCCGCTGATCCTCGGCCGACTGACCACTCAAAAGCCGTTGGAGGCGGGTCAGGCGGCCTGGGCGATGGACCAGATCATGACCGGCGCGGCGACACCCGCACAGATCGCCGCCTTCGGCGTGTCGATGAAGATGAAGCGCCCGACGTCCGGTGAAGTGACCGAGCTGGCCGACATCATGCTCAAGCACGCGCGCCGGGTGCCCACCGCGGAGATCGGCAACGACACCGTCGACGTGGTCGGTACGGGCGGTGACGGCTCCAACACGGTCAACCTGTCCACCATGGCCGCCGTCGTGGTGGCCGCGGCCGGAATACCGGTGATCAAGCACGGCAACCGCGCCGCGTCGTCGCTGTCCGGCGGTGCCGACACGCTCGAGGCGCTCGGGGTGCGCATCGACCTGGGGCCCGACGACGTCGCCCGCAGCGTCGCAGAGGTTGGCATCGGGTTTGCGTTCGCGCCGCAATTCCACCCGTCGTATCGGCACGCTGGAGTCGTGCGCCGCGAGATCGGGGTGCCGACGGTGTTCAATCTGCTTGGGCCGCTGACGAATCCGGCCTCGCCGCGGGCAGGTCTCATCGGTTGCGCCTGGGGCGATCTGGCCGAGGTGATGGCTGGGGTGTTCGCCACCCGCCGCTCCAGCGTGCTGGTCGTGCACGGCGACGACGGCCTCGACGAGCTGACCACCACCACCACCAGCACTATCTGGCGGGTGCAGGCCGGAACCGTGGAGCGGCTGACCTTCGACCCCGCGGCGTTCGGCTTCAAGCGCGCCGAGCTTTCCGAATTGGTCGGCGGAGACGCGGAAACCAATGCCGCAGAAGTTCGTTCGGTGTTCGGCGGTGCCAAGGGCCCGGTGCGCGATGCGGTGGTGCTCAATGCCGCAGGCGCGATGGTGGCCCACGCGGGACTAGCCAGCGACGCCAAATGGGTGCCGGCGTGGGAGGCCGGGCTCGCCCGCGCCGCCGAGGCCATCGACTCCGGGGCGGCCGAAAAGCTGCTCGCGCGTTGGGTGCGGTTCACACAAAAGGTCTGAGCCTGCGATTGCTCCCCAGCTTCCGCGTGGGCCCTGCTCGGCGGCCACCCGTGCCGAGCGCGCCGAAGCGGCCCATGCCGAGAGGCGTCCCGCCGATCCCGCCGGTGAGGCGTAACCGGGCGCTGCCCGCACGATGCGCACCCCTGGCTGCGCGAGCCAGCGTGCGATCAGCGCGGTCTCCTCGACAAGTGCCCCGCCAAGCGGCGACGGCGTCGGCAGAACCGCTTGTGCCCCAGCGCAAATCGCGTCGATGACCGGCATGGGTGGGACGCCGCGGGCTGCGTTGCCCGCGGCCGCCAGCTGACCGTGCCGGATCACCGCCAGGTGCCATCCGCCGCTACCGTCAGGGCGCGCCGCCACCATTTCGGTGACAGTGGCGAGTGCCCGCAGCCGCTGGCCGCGCCACAGCACGTCGATCGCCGCCGCGGCGTGATCGCGCAACCGTGCCGCGGTTTCGTAGCGGTTGCGGTCGGCCAAGTCGGCGATGTGAGACAACGCTGCCATGAGCGCGCGGTTGTCATGGCCCTCGATCAGTTCGGTCGCGCGCTGCGGTGCGTCCGCGTAGTCGGCGGCGGTGGCGTCGCGCGGCGCGGGACACGGCGACAGCTCACGTTCGGGGCAGGCGTGCAGCGCGCGGCGGCCAAGCCGCTTGGTGCATGTCCGTACCCCGGTGAAGCGGGCGAGCAGCGCGGCGGTTTCGACGGCGTCGGCGCGGGACCGGAACGGCCCGACCGCGCAGTCGAAGTCATGTGACCGCACGGCTGTGTCCGATTGCGGTGCCCGCACCGCGGAGAACCGCGGAAACGCTTCGTCGGTCAGCACCACCCACCACCAGCGGTGCGGAAATTTCGACCGGCGGTTATAGGGCGGCGCGTGCGCGGCGAGCAGCCGCAGTTCGCGCACCCCGGCTTCCAGATCGTGCGCGCACTCGACGTGGTCGACCGCGGTCGCCAGCGACGCCATCTCCTTGATGCGGGTACGCGGGTCGGCGCCGTTGAAGTACTGGCCGACTCGCCTGCGCAGATCGACCGCGGTGCCGACATAAAGCACTTCGGCCGACGGGCCGCGGAACAGATAGACGCCGGGCCGGCGCGGTAGCGCGTCGGCGAGATACCGCTTGCGCCGCTGGGCCGGTGTCACGTCGGGCAAATACGAACGCAGGTCGGTGTAGGTGTGCACGCCTTGGTTGCCGACCCGCTCGATCAGCCCGTGCAGCACGTCGACGGTGGCGCGCGCGTCGTCGAGCGCTCGGTGGGTCGGGGTGGTGGCGGCGCCGAACAGTTGCGCCAACGCGGCCAGTCGCACGCTGGGCGCCTCGTCGCGGGTGAGTACGCGGCGGGCAAGGCGGACCGTGCAGAGCACGTGCGGTTTCGGCCAGGCGATCTGGCAGCGTTCGGCGGCGGCCCGCAGGAAACTGATGTCGAACCCGGCGTTGTGGGCGACCAGGACCGCGCCGCGGGCGAACTCCAGAAAGGTAGGAAGCACCGAATCGATGGTCGGCGCGTTGCACACCATCGCCGTCGTGATACCGGTCAGCGCCACGATCTGGGGCGGGATGCTGCGCCCGGGGTCGACGAGGGTGGCCAGCTCGCCGAGCACCGCGCCGCCGCGCACCTTGACCGCTCCGATCTCGGTGATGGAGTCGTGGCCGTCACCGGAGGATCGTCCTCCGGTCGTCTCCAGGTCGACCACGACGAAGGTGGTGTCGCGCAACGACACATCCGCCATGTCGAAAGCCAATTGTCCCCCGCAAGCGGGTGGGGCCCCAGCTTGCGAGGGGAGTGTCCCCACTCCATCGGCGAAGCTGAGCTGGCCCATGGGCTGACGGTAGGGAACGCCTCCGACAAGGCGGGTCAGCGCGGGGTTGCCACACCGGCGGCCGTATCTGTCTCGATCTGTCGGTACCACTCGATACCGTGCGGACAACACCGAACCGAGAGGACTGCCACATGGCACAGGATGAGCGGCCCGATGCGGGCACGGTGAAGATCGACTGCGACGACTGCGCAGTGCGCGGACCAGGGTGTAGCGACTGCGTGGTCAGCGTCTTGCTCGGGGTGCCCGAGGCGTTGCTGGACGACGAGCGCCGGGCACTGGAAGTGCTCGCCGACGTAGGATTGGCGCCGCGGCTGCGGTTGGTTCCGATCCATCGCCACGGCGATTCCGGAGTTGCCTAAATCAACACGCGCTAATAGGGGCGTGCGGACGAACTCTGAGACAGCTGTTAAATTTGCGTCCTCTGTTGGACAAGGCCGATGCCGTTTCGTAACCTATCTGAGACCTAAGAGCAGTCCGACGCGGATTCGTCACGGCAGTTGAAGGACGCAAATCTTGAGATTTGACCGCACGCACTGGAGCACGCGTTGGTTTGGACGACCCGTCATAGGTGTGATTGCCGGTTTAACGGTCTCCGGAAGCATTCTCGCCGCAAATGTGCAGGCTGACCCAGCTGACGATGCCCTGGCAAAGCTCAACGAATTGTCCCGGCAGGCCGAG
>DATFCF010000194.1:0-4105 GCA_035253445.1 Mycobacterium sp. | reverse complement strand
AACAACTCGTACGCCGATCGTCCCAATACCGTTTCCGTCGGCACGCCGGCGCGGATTTCCGATGGGCAATTCCCGTACGAGATCGCGGCGATGGATCGGCAGATCACGAACGTGGCCGCGGGCACCGAGGACACCGATGCGGTCAATCTCGCGCAACTGAAGGCGGCCACCAGCGAGACGGGGCAGGCGACTGCGCATTACTTCAAGGTCAACGGTCCGAGCGATGGTTCGGACGACGCGACGGCCGGTGGCGATTTGGCCACGGCAGCGGGTTCGAGCGCGAATGCAGCCGGCGATTTCAGCATTGCGCTGGGGACGAACGCTTACGCCGCGACCAAGAAATCGATCGCGGTGGGCCTGCAGGCCGTCACCGGTGGTGCGCAGGCGTTTGCACTGGGCAGCTACGCTTCCGCGACGGGCAACAACTCAGTGGCGCTCGGTGGGGCGATCGATCTCAACGGTGACGGCAAGATCGAGGCCGGCGAAAACACCGTGGCTTCTGGCGGTTTGTCGACGGCGTTGGGCGTCAATGCGCAGGCGACGAACGACAGCACGACCGCGGTGGGCGGACAGTCGGTTGCATCGGGTCTGGGCGCGACGGCGTTGGGCAGTACGGCGCAAGCGTCGGGTCTGGCTGCCGTGGCGATGGGCTTCGGAGCCCAGGCTTCGGCCGACGGTTCGGTGGCCATCGGCTGGAACTCGATTGCCGATTCACCCAATACCGTGTCGTTCGGCGGCAATGGCGTCTATCGCGAACTGGTCAACCTGGCCAGCCCGACGACGTCGCATTCGGCGGTCACGCTGGGCTATCTGCAGAGCAACTACACCACCAGCGCTGTCACCAACAATGCCTTGGCGAGTCTGTCGAACGAGATCGATACGCTCAACAAGCAGATGTCGAAGTTGAATGGCGCGTCGGGTAACACAACGGCCGCAGCAGCGGAGCAGCCCGCCACCAGCAGCGTCGCCATGACCACCACGCCCGTGAACGGAACTGCGACGGGATCGAGTGCAACAACGTCTGCGGCTTCGAGTTCAGGACAGACGGACAAGGTGGCGCAATCGGGTGACAGCCCGGTTCCGGCAAGCGCCGCGGCAAGCAGCACCAAGCCGACGGACAGCCAGACGCAGCAGGCGGTCGCATCGAGCGCTCAATACACGGATCAGCAGACGCGCGAAGCGTTGCAGTCGGCCAGCACCTATACCGACTCGGCCAACGCGCAGACCTTGAGTTCCGCGAAGGCGTACACCGACCAGGCATTGGCCAACTACGTCACCACCGATTCGTTCGACCAATACCAGCAGCAGGTCAACGCGCGTTTCAGTGATCAGGATCGGCGCATCGACCGCATCTCCGCGATGAGCACCGCGATGGTGCAGATGGCGGCCAGCGCGGCGGGCATCGACACGCCCAATCGCGTGGGCTTGGGCGTCGGCAACAGCGGTGGGCAGTCGGCGCTGTCGGTCGGTTACCAGCGCGCGCTGGGCAAGAAAGCCACGATCACCATCGGCGGTTCGGTCAGCGGCAGCGAAAGCTCGGTGGGTGCAGGCGTGGGCTTCGGCTGGTGATCGGCGAAAGATTCAACGATGTGGAATGTAATCGCGTAAGAAGGCTGTGGAATGAACCGGATGGCGTGATCGGCGAGCGGTAAACAAGGCATCGATTTCGATGCTCCTTTCAAACCTGTGGACGAGGACAAATTCATGTTCAAGCATTGTGCAGATTTGCGTAATCGTGTCTTGGCAGTGGCCGTCGCGGGCGCCCTCGGCGTCTCGGGTGCGGCGCTCGCAGCTACGCCGGCGGCCCAGTTTGGCGTGCTGACGAAGGCCACCACCCTCAACCGTGGCGACGTGGTGAAGAGCGCGGTGCCGCTGTCCAGGCCCGTGCATGTAACGGTGACCCTGAAGCTTCGTGACGAGGCGGGCATGAAGACCTTCCTGAGCCAACCATCGCACGGCGTGATGAGCCACGCGCAGTTGGCGAATCACCTGCCGACGCAGGCGCAGGCGCAGGCGGTTGCGAATTACCTCAAGGCCGCCGGCTTCAGCAACGTCAAGATTTCGGCGAACCGCATGCTCGTGAACGCGACCGGCAGCGCGGCCGCGGTGCAGACGGCGTTCAAGACGCCGCTGGTGAGCGTCCACACGAACGATGGCCGCAGCGCGTTCGCCAACAGCGCGGCGATCCAGATTCCGGCGTCATTGCGCGGAACGGTGCAGGCGGTGCTCGGCCTGCAGACGGTCTACAAGGCGCACACGATGACGCAGACCAATGCGACGCGCGTGGGCGTCGGTGGCCACTATCCGCAGGAATTCGCGGACATCTACGACTCTTCTTCGCTGCCTGCCGCCACCGACGTGGATGTCGGCGTGTGGGGCTGGGGCAGCATGGAGCAGACCGTCACCGACCTCAATGACTTCACGTCCAGCAGCGGCATCTCCGCGGGCACCGTCAACGTGGTCTGCACGGACACCAACGGCATCGACTGGAACACGGGCGAAGGCCTGGGCGGCGTCACCATCGGTGATTCCACTTGCAACGGCAATGTCGACCAGGGTTCGACCGAATGGGACATGGATAGCCAGAGCATCCTCGGCATGACCGGTGGCGTGAAGAGCCTGACCTTCTACGCAGCCTACGGCGCTTACAGCGATACCCTGGTGAATTCGTTGAACGAGATCGTCACGCCTACCGTCGGTGAACCGACGGCGCAGGTGATCAACGCCTCCTTCGGCGGATGCGAGCGGGCTGGGGATGCCAACCAGGGCGGCGATGGCATGGTGCAGGCGATGGATGCCTTGTTCCAGATCGCGGTCTCACAGGGACAGACCTTCTCGGTCTCGACGGGCGACCATGGCTCGGACGAGTGCGGCGACGGCGGACTGAATTCCGCAAGCTACCCGGCCAGTTCGCCGTGGGTGGTGGCGGTCAGCGGCACCACGCTGCGTGCTTCGGATACCACCTGGGGCCGCGAGAACGTGTGGCTGGGTGCGGGCGGCAGCCCGAGCTCGGCGGAAGTGGCGCAGTCCTGGCAGACGGGCCTCACCTACGGTGACTTTGCGGGCCAGCGTGGTCCGGACGTCGCGTTCGACGCCAACCCCAGCTCGGGCGGCATCATCTGGATCCACGGTGGCTACCAGCAGTGGGGCGGCACCAGCCTCGCGGCGCCGATTTTTGCCGGCGCCTGGGCGCGCATCCTGCAGGCCAATCCAGCACTCGGGTTTGCAGCACCGAACCTGTACACGCTGCCGGCTGCGGCACTGCACGATGTGCGTGCGGGCAACAATGGCGGCTACCTGGCCAAGCCGGGTTGGGACTGGGCGACGGGTCTGGGCAGCTTCGACGTGGGCAGGGCGGCGGCCATCCTGGCGCCTTCCCAGCCGGCGGTGCGCCGGACGGCGAAGCGCTGATCCAACTCGAAGTGGGAACAACAGCCGCACCGGACAGGACGTCCGGTGCGGCTTTTTCATGACCGCGCGATGTTCGCTCAAGCGTGGCGACGCGCGCTGTCGCGCACGGCTTTCTATTTCGCTGGCGGCTGGTCGACGTGCCCGCAAGCCTTGCAGGTGCGCGCTTCCACCGAGCCGTAATAGCGATCGAACACCGGCGGAAAATCTTTTTCGATGCTGTCGAGGATGAAGTACTCCTCGTAGAGCTTGTGGTTGCAGTTTTCGCAGAACCACAGCAGGCCGTCCTTCTCGTGCGGCAGGCGGCGGCGCTCGATCACCAGTCCGATCGAATCCTTCATTCGTTGCGGTGAATGTGGCGTGCGCGGCGGCAGGTAGAAGATTTCGCCGGCACGGATCGGCAGGTCGCGACGCTCGCCGTCGTCCTGCACGCGCAACACCATCTCGCCTTCCAGTTGATAGAAGAACTCGGGGCCTTCGTCCCAGTGATAGTCGGTGCGCGCGTTGGGTCCGCCGACGATCATGATGATGAAGTCGCCATCGACAATGCACTTGTTGCCTACCGGTGGCTTCAGCAAATGTCGGTGTTCGTCGATCCAGCGTTGCAGGTTGAAGGGCGGCGTGAGCGACATGGGTATTCCTTTCGCAGGACACTACCTTAGCGCTAGCGCAGTCGGGCTGGAAGGGTAGCCCTGTT
>DATFCF010000193.1:0-10874 GCA_035253445.1 Mycobacterium sp. | reverse complement strand
GTCAAATCAACATCCATCACCGCGATCAACCCTCCTGCACAAAAAACCGGGCAACCTCACCACGAAACGCCACACCACGCTCCACCTGCGCCCAATGCCCACACCGACCCAACACAACCAAATCAGCGTTGGGCAACACCTCCACCAACCGCAACGACGTCGCTACCGGAACCACGCGATCAAACACCCCATGAATCAACAAGGTCGGCGTGCTGATAGTCGACAAGGTCGAAAACGGCAGTGAGCAGGCGTCGATGTGCCGCTGCCTCGGCGCTGGGAACAGCTTCTCCCACCGGCTGGCCACGTCGGGCGCCAGACTCGCCTCGTAGCGTGCCCGTACCAGTTCGGGGGTGACGCGAGAGCGGTCGTACGCCATCAGCTCGAAGATCCCGCGCATGTTGTCTTCGCTCGGGGTATAGCCATAGAGCTGGTCGACCTCAGGGGTGACCGGGAACGACACCCCCGCCGAACCCATGAGGACCATCCGCTCAACGAGTTCGGGGTACCTGGCGGCGATCCCGAGAGAGATGGCGCCGCCCATCGAGTTGCCGACCAACCGCGCCGGCGCGAGGTCGAGTGCGGTCAGGAAGGACGCGATGTGCTCCACGCGGTTGTCATGGGTGAAGTCCACCTCGGGATGCTGTTCGGTCGCGCCGAAGCCGACGATGTCCGGCGCGATCAGCGTGAAGTGCTGAGCTAGTTCGGATTTCATTGTAGGCACCCAGTTGGCTCGCGCAGATACGCCCGGGCCTGAGCCATGCAGCAGCACAATTGCCGGCCCGGAGCCAGCCTTGATGTAGTGCGTGCTGTAGTCGTCGTGCTCGATCGTCGACTCAATCGGTTCCAGTGGACGGAACGTGGTTTGATCGGCGACGACCGAGCTACCGGCTGTCCTGGTCATCATTTCTCCGGTGTCGTAGGTATGTGGTTCACGGCGCCGCTCATGTCATCGCCGTCAGGAACTGCTCGGAAATCCGGCGGTCGTGGTAGAAGATTGCGCGGCCCATCTGGTCGAGCGTCCACGTAATGCAGGGCATGTCCGGCCCAGACCGGTAGCCGCCGGCGAACACCTCGTTTCGGTTTCCGGTGGGGTCGAAGAAGTAGACGGTTTCGCCGCGCGTAATGCCGTGCCGGGTGGGGCCGATGTCGATCGGCACGTCATTCATGGAGAGCACGTCAGCCGCATGTAGTACGTCGTTCCAGCTCTCCACCTGATACGCGATGTGATGCAGCCGACCGTCCTCCCCCTTCTGCACCGCAATGTCGTGTGCCTGCTCACCGCAGCTCATGAACGAGGCGATCGGCTCAGGATTTTCGGGGTCGGCCACGATTCTCTCGGTGACGTGGAAGCCGCATACTTCGACCATGAATCGCTCCATACCCGCGACGTCGTCCGCCGACAGCGCGAGATGCGCTAGCCTCGGCACGCCCAGGCCGCGTAATCCTCTGCGCGGCCACGGATCTGGATTCAGAGTCCCGACCGCGGTGCCGACCGTTTCAATCTCGCTGTAGAACTCGGCGACATGGCCGCTGGGCAGTGTGCATCGAAAGCCGTCACCTACCGCGGTGCGCTCGCCGACGGAAATGCGTTGCACGGTAACTCCGAACGCCTGCGCCGCCCGCTCGAACTTCGCAAGCCCATCGCTGTCACTGACTTTCCAGCCCATGGCGGTCAGCCCGGTACCGCCGCTCTCCAGCACCAGCGAGTGGTGGTCCCACTCGTCCCAGCCCTTCAGGTACAGCCGATCGGAAGTCTCCGCGCTCTTGGCCAACCCGACCACCTCGGTGTAATAGTCGTGCGCCTCGGCCATGTCGGTGACGGCCAAGTGCACATATCCCAATCTCAGTACGGTCATCGTCACTGCTCCTTTGCTTGATGTGGCGTGAAAATAGACATGGGCAGGATTTGCTTGGCATACCCGCGGCGAAATTCGACTTCCACTACCGAAGTGGTCGGCAGCGCACGACAGGCCAGTGCGAGCCCCTCGTCGGTTTCCGCGCGCTGGGACAACGCTCTTTCGGTGTGCGGACCATGGCGCACTCGGCCTCGGTGCAACCGAATGAGGCAGACGCCGCAGCCACCACGCCGGCAGGCATACGGCGCCGTCCAGCCGAGCCGCAGCAGAGTATCGAGCACAACCTCGCCGTCCCGACGGCGCAATACTCTTCGCTCGTCGCCCGGCTCGTCTGCGGAGACGATGATCAATCGCCCATTGGCCACCGAATGTGTATGTGGCATCACTGCATCACCTTGTCCCGCAAGAATCCGCTCACGTCCGTGACGTCTGCGAAGGGCAGGCCGTGGTAGATCAGACCGAGCTGGCTGAGCACGGCGGCCTGATCCCAGTAGAGCCGCTCGCTTTCCATCAGATCGCCACGGAACTTCACGATGACGACCATGGGAACCTCCACCGCTCTTCCGGTCGACGCCAGTCCCGGCAACAGGAACGGAATCTCTCGGTCATGGGTCATGCGCATGATGAGCTCGTCCACGACGAGACTGTCACCCACTGACCGGGCGACCAACTCGCTGGTGGTGTCGGCTGGAATGCCGGGAATGAAGACCTCGGCGTAGTAGTGCCGCAGGTTGTCCTTCCCGAAGCCGCCACTCATCGTCGGCAGGTGCATCACGCGGGCGTCGTCGACCATGGTGGAGACGGCAAGGTTGGCATCCCTGACCGAGAATTCGTATCCGGCGTGGAGGTCCCACAACTCGACCATCTGATCGCGATTCACTTCTCGTCCTTCAGCGTGCTGTCGAGGAATACGAGCAATTCCTTCCACGCATGCACTGCTGCTGCCTCGTGGTAGGTGTCGCGGGTGTCGTTGAAGAAGGCGTGTCCGGCGTCCTCAAGAACAAGTTCGGCGTTTCCTCCTGCGGCCTGGGCCTTTGTCACGAACTCCAACGCATCAGCCGCTGGGATGAGACCGTCCTGGCGACCGTAGAAAAGGCGAGCTGGGCAGGACAGCTTGTCAGCGCGGGCAAGCGGATTCGGATCTGTAGGCGCGCCCAGCGCACCATATCCGGCCGGCGGACCGTAGAACGGTGCCGCCGCAGCCCAGCCACCGTTCGGGTCGGTGGCGGCGAGCAGCGTGAGGTAGCCGCCGAAGCAAAATCCGAGCACCGCAACGCGTTCGGGGGCGACACCGTACCCAGTCACCAGCGCATTCCGAGCTGAGCTCAGATCCGCAACCAAGCGCTCAGGTCCCAGCTGATAGATCCTACTCAGCGCACTCGGGTAATCGCCCGCCTTGGCGTCATCGACAATGCGCGGGTCGCGCGAGAAGAGGTCGGGCGCGATGGCCGAGTATCCCTGCTGTGCGAGTCGTTCGCACAGCGATGCGAAATGCACTGTGAGACCGTTGATCTCGTGGATCACCACCACACCCGCGCTTCCGGGCTCAGGCGCACCCGGAGCAACGTAGGCGGTCAGCTGTTGTTCATCGGCGGTGGTGACCGTGACGCGTCGCGTCATGGATGTCGCTCCAGTCTCAGAACGGATAGGTGACCGGATGGGTCAGCAGGTCGTTGTCATGTATGGCCGTGCGCCGCTGGAACCGCCAGCCGTCCAGATAGACGAGTTCGTCGTGGTAGACACCGGTGGCCTGGATCTCCACCCGGCCCACGGAATTGGTCAGGTACACCACGAATGCGGAGCGCACATTGAGCCGCTGCGGGTTCGCGACTTCGATGTCGATGTTCCCCACCATTCGGCGAGTGCGGGCCGGCTCGACCGACCAGTATTTCTCGATCATCTCGGCGCGGTCGAGCATGCTCGAGCGGTTGTCGTCGATGACCGCCAATGGCCAACCGTTTTCGAAGTTCTCCGCCGAGGTGGCGATGTAGCGGCCCTCCGGAGCGAACAACTCGATCCAGTCGCGATACCGTCGCTCATCCAGTGACGCACACGCCTGATGAAGCAGGCGCTGTACCTCTTCGCGCACAGCCACTTCCTCGGTCGCGATACCGCCTTGTGGGGCGCCGTTGCTCTTGGTTTCGGTCATGATCACCACCCCATCCGGATGCGGTACTGGTCGTAGAACGCTCGGACGGTGTACTCACCATCCAGATCACCGCTGCGCTTGCTCAGGTCGCCCAGCGCCATGAAACTCGTGCGCACGCTGGAGACGCCGCCGGTCGCTTGGACCGCTCCGATTGCGACAACATCATCGCGGCCAGCGAAGCCGGCCGGACCAAAGAAGTTGCCATAGTCGCGCGCTCGTTTCGCCAACTTCTCCGAGGACTCACCCCTGAGCCCGAGCGCTACGGTATGCAGCTCAACGCAATCGGGCCCCTTCGGGACGATGTGGCGCACATTGAGCATGTCCCACTCTTCGAGTACCAGCGCGTTCGGGAATAGTCCCATAACCCTGTTCCAGCTGCCCTGAGACCGGTCGTGGCTCTGGAAGAGGGTGAAGTCTTTCATCTGAAACTTGGCTTTGGCCAGGTGGGTTCGCATCGCCTCGTCGGAGAGCGAGACCATTTCCCACTTGATCGCGCCGTGTCCGTTTTCGAAGGCGATATTCTCACCGACTTGGTAAATATCCAACGCTTGCGCGAAGTTGTGCAGTAGCGACGCATGATAAGCGTCTTCGGTGTTCTCCCAGAACAGCTTCCAGTTAGCACTCACCTGGAACCGGTGATAACCAAGCACGACCACATCGCCGCCGCGCAGCATTTCGTCGATATGGGGTCCTGCATCGGCAAGGTACTCCGCGAGCGTTTCTGCATCCTCGGCGAAGGTCGCCCACACCAGCCCGGCGAACGTCTCGACCCGGGCCGCCCGCAACCCGCCTCTGGCCTTGTACTGCCCGTCGGTGTATTTCTTACGCATCGGAACGCCGAGCAGCCGGCCGTCATTGCCGAAGGCCCACTGATGGTAAGGGCATGTGAAGGTCGAACAGTTTCCCCGCTGCTCCAACGCGACCAATGCGCCGCGGTGGCTGCAGGCGTTCTCCAACACCGCGACCGAACCGTCCCTGGACCGAGTCATGATGACCGGCAGATCGCCCATCCACGACCTCCGGAAATCGCCGGGGCTGGGGATCTCGGCCTCCAGCCCGACGAACGTCCAGCCGTTTCGAAACAGCCGCTCCATCTCCGAGCGGTAAATCTCGTCATCGGCGAAAACGCTTCGATCCACCTCTGTCTGAGTGATTCGCGGACATGGTGCCACCATGCGAGTACTCCTCATCTTTCGTTGGTCAGGAACGCCCGGTTCTCACAATCGAAAACCGTTGCACCTGAGCTCCACTGGCTTGATCGCGGTCCAACCGAGCACTGCGGTTCAGCCATCGGATGACTCTCAACATTTCGTTCGAACTCCCCTACCTGGTCGATCGGTCGTCTGGCAAGCTCCGACGTTTGACGGCGACTGCTCAGCTGCGGTGTACGAAATCGGCTACGTTGCAACGTAGTTTGGCGCCCTCGGCTTCGAAGAGCTCGTCGTCGATCTCGTCGAGCATGTGTGCACCGGCCCAGGCCGCACGGTTTCCGAAGAGGAACGGCGTGTCGAAGCCGTGACTGCTGCCGACGCCTTCGATCCTGCTGGACAGCGTGAACTCTTGAAGATCAGCTCGTATCCCCCGCTGGCGTGACGCCGCAACAAGGCCCCTCGCATGGTCGCCGAAGAGACGAGCTGTCGTGACGGCGACCAATTCGGCGTAAGGCGACTCACAAGTGGCGCGTCGCCCGTGGCCGAGTCGACGCACCTGCTCATCGGTGATGTCTCGCTCGGGCACGTTGAAGAAGTACGCACCCGTCTCATCACTCGTGAAGGTGACCAGCAGGTCCGACACACCAATCGCGTTGGCGATTCGTGCCGGATCGTCCAGCCAATCGGGCACCCGCGCATCAACCGTCGGCATCAACCCGGTACCCACGGAACCGAACTTCGCATTCTTCTTCATGACCCGCAGGTGACCTGCCAACAGCAGGCCGACGTCCGCCGTTCTCGGGTCCCCACCCTCGAGACCACCGATGATGTCGACGCTCATCGATTCGGTACGGCTTCGGCTCGCGGCCGGCAGTCCCGGGCAGCTCTGCAGAATGAGCCGCCGGATCGCGCCTCGCGACTCCGGCAGCACCGCGAGCAGTTGGCTGTAGAACGCGCCCGCCGATTGTCCGGCAACGGTCACGTTGTCGGGATCACCGCCGAACAACGCGATGTTCTCCCGCACCCAGGTCAACGCTTGGAGCAGGTCACCAACCGGACGGTTCGCGTCGTCATCACTTGAGCCGATCATCAGATGAGCCAGCGGGCCCAGCCGATAGTTCATCGTCACGACAACCATGTCGCCTTCACTGGCCAGGCGTTGACCGGAGTACCACGGTACGACCCCGCCGCCGGCCACAAAGCCGCCGCCGTGGATGAAAAACAGCACCGGCCTGTCGCGGGCACCAGTCGGCGCCCAGACATTGAGCAGGAACGCATCTTCTGATTGCGGGTGCTTTCCGACCGCGGGGCCCAGCAGCACATCCAGGCGGCTGGGAAGTTGGGGAAACACCGCGGGAAACTCGCGCAGGTCCTGCCCACAATCCGGCGCCGCGGGCACGACTGGATCGAAGCGCCGCCCGTTCGCCAACCGTCCGTAACGCATTCCACGGAAAGCCGTGACACCGACGGAAACGTCGCCCCTCACCGCGCCGCCGGTCGTCTGAACCTCTAACACACCTCTCCCAACTTGTCCCTGAGGAACTCTGGCGCCGGCGACGAGTGCAGCCCAATCAGGCGCCTGTCCCGGCAACCGCGTCCGTGCTTCAGATTTATCTTACACAGGACCGCGCTGCTATGTAATATAGTTTCGAGGCTACCTTCCCCCGGAACTGGAGATGAGCAGACGATGACCACGCCGTCGACGCAGTCCTCGAAGCGGCTGTTCTGCGGACTTTGTGAAGCGTCTTGTGGGCTGATCGCGACGGTCGCCGGCGACGAGCTCATCACGCTGCGCCCCGACCCCGATCACCCGAACTCTCGCGGATTCGCGTGCTCCAAGGGGATCGCCTTCCCGTCGGTGCGTACCGATCCTGACCGCGTACTCCACCCGCTCCGGCGCCGCGTCGACGGATCGTTCGAGCGCGTGTCATGGGCGGACGCCCTGGATGACATCGGAAGGCGCCTGCGCGCGATCATCGACGAACACGGAACGGAGTCGATCGGGGTTCTCGCGGGCAACCCCGTGGGATGGAACTACGGCGGATTCCTCTACGCGTTCGGGATGGCCGCGGCGCTGAAGACCAAGAACTTCTTCGCCTCAGCCTCGGTGGACGTCAACAACTACTATGTCGTCGGCCAACTCCTCTACGGCCACAATATGGTCAATCCGGTCCCCGATCTAACCCGGACCGACTTCTTCCTCTGTCTGGGCGCCAACCCTGTCGTCTCGCACGGCAGCATGATGAACGACGGCCGGGTACGCGAACGGATGCTCGCCATTGCCGATCGCGGTGGACGCGTCGTGGTCGCCGATCCGCGACGAACAGAAACCGCAGAGTTGTTCGAACACCTGCCAATTCGGCCCAACGGTGACGTATGGCTACTGGCTGCGATGTTGAAGGTCATCCTCGATCGGGGACTGCAGGACACGGCAGCGCTGGAGCAGATGACCCGGGGCCATGACGTCCTACCCGAATTGGTCCGTTCCGTCGATCTCGAGCGAGCGGCGCGCGAGACTGGGATCCCGGCAGACCGCATCACCAGCCTGGCCGTCGACCTCGCGGCAGCGCCCTCAGCAGTTGTCTACGGTCGATGCGGCGCGTCCTTGGGCCCGTTCGCCACCTTGACCAAGTACCTGATCGACGTACTCAACATCGTCACCGGAAACCTCGACCGACCCGGTGGGTGGTGCTTCGGCCATCCATGGCTGGAAGTCGAACGGCTCACGAAGTTGCTGAAGGTGAACGGCTACGACCGGTGGCGCACTCGGGTCGACGCCATCCCCGAGGTGCTCGGAACGACTCCGCTGGCGAGTCTGGCCCGCGAAATCCTGACGCCCGGCAAGGGACAGCTGCGAGCGATGCTCGTAACGTCGTCCAACCCCGTGATCTCGGCGCCGGCGTCGGACGAGGTAGAGCATGCTCTGCGGAAGCTCGACCTGCTGATCTCGGTGGATCCCTACATCACCGACACCAGCCGGCACGCGCACTACGTCTTGCCCCCCACTGTGTGGCTGGAGCGCGAGGGGCTGCCGATCTTCACCCAGCCCCACGCGGCGGTGCCCTACGCACAATGGGTTGCGGCGGTGGTGCCACCGAAAGGTGAGGCGCGCGACGACTGGTGGATCATCGACCAGATCTGTAAACGCATAGGCAAAGTCCCTTCACCGGCGCCCGGGGCGCAGCTCATGGGCCGGCTCGGCATCCGCGTCACGCCGGCACAGAGCGTGAATATCCTGCTCCGCCTCGGGCCCGAAGGCGACCTGTTCGGCTTGCGTCGTCGCGGCCTCAACCGCAAGAAGCTCATCGCCACCGGCGCCGCCGTCAAACTCGCCGACGGTTTGCCGACGGGTGTGCGGACCAAACGGGTCCACCACAAAGACCGCCGGGTGCATCTCGATCACCCCATGTTCCGGTCCGAGATCGAGCGCCTGCTGGCCGCCCCAGACGGCGACGACCCCGACTTCCCGCTGCGGGTGTTCAGCGTTCGTGAATACCGTTCGCACAACTCGTGGCTCCACAACGTCCCCAAGTTGATCGCAGGTGACCGCGTCCAACGGCTGAAAATCCACCCGGACGACGCGAACAAGTTCGGCATCGATGACGGCGACCTGGTCGAAATCGCCTCCCGCTATGGAACGGTCGACGCGCCCGCACACGTCACCGACGAGGTGGTGTGCGGATCGGTGGGATTGCCCCAGGGCTGGGGCCATCGCGGCGAGTGGAGGCGGGCCGTCGCCGCAGGCGGATCGATCTACAACAGGCTCACGACCAATACCCCGGCCGAGACGGACGTCCCCAGCGGTAACGCCGTGTTGAACGGCGTGGCCGTGCGGGTGCGGCCCATCCGCACAAACCAAGGAAGATCCAGCTGATGCCCTATATCATCGCCGCGCCGTGCGTGGCCGACTATTCCTGCGTCGAGGTGTGTCCCGTCGACTGCATCCATCCGACCCCGGACGAAGCCGAATTCGACCATGCCGAGCAGATGTACATCAATCCGCAGGAATGCATAGACTGCGCGGCCTGTATGGAAGCGTGTCCGGTCGACGCGATCTTTGCGGCCGACCGGCTGCCGAATCGCTACCGCCACTACGCGACCGTCAACGCCGAGTACTTCCTTGCCGATGACCATGTTTGAGGACCGCCCGCTGCGGGTCGCGATTGTGGGCAGCGGCCCAGCCGGAATGTATGCGGCCGGGCATTTGCTCGAAGGCCCGGCGGGCACCTACCTCGGCGGGGATCTCGTCGACATGGTCGACCGGCAGGTCGAGGTCGATGTGTTCGATCGCCTGCCCACCCCATGGGGCCTTGTGCGGGCAGGCGTGGCCCCTGATCACCCTGAGAAAAAGGGCGTGAGCAAGGTGTTCGAGGCGATCGCCGCGAGGCCGGGCTTCCGCTTCTTCGGCAAGGTCGAAATCGGCCGGGATGTCGCCCACGCTGATCTGGCCGAATGGTACGACGCGGTGATCTACGCCGTCGGCGCGGCGGGTAATCGAGAGCTCGCCATCCCGGGGCAAGAGCTGACCGGCTGCTTCTCCGCAGGGGCATTCGTGGCCTGGTACAACGGCCACCCCGATTACAGCCATCTCGAGTTCGACCTGTCGTCTACGCGGGCCGTGATCATCGGCAATGGGAACGTCGCGCTTGACGTCGCCAGGATCCTCACTCTCGACATCGGCGTGCTGCAGCAGACTGATATCTCCGACGTGGCATTGAAAACCTTGCAGGACAGCGCGATTCGTGAGGTCGTTATCCTTGGTCGACGCGGTGCCGCCGATGCGGCCTTCAACACTCCCGAACTGGAGGAGCTCGGCCATTCGGATGCAGCCGATGTGATCATCGAAGGTGACGTCGAGAGCCGGAATCAGGCGACGGAGTTCGGCACCGCCAACCGGACCTTGGTGCGCAAACTGCGGACGCTGCGCCGCATGGCCGAACGTGATCCGAGTGAGCAGCGGAAGCGAATAGTGTTCAGGTTCTTCGCATCACCGGTCAGGTTACTCGGCGCCGACCGAGTCGAGGCAGTTGTGGTCGCGCGCAACGAAGTGGACCGCCATTCCGACGGGCATCTCGAGATCCGAACCACCGGAGAGGAATCAGTTATTGAGACTTCTCTGGTATTGAGCGCGATCGGCTACCGAGGTGCCCCGATGATCGGACTACCATTCGACCATCGCCGGTGTGTTGTTCCGAACCGCGGTGGCCGCGTCGTCGACGCGGATAAGACGGTGCCGGGCACCTATGTCACCGGCTGGATCAAGCGCGGGCCCACCGGGATAATCGGAACCAACAAGAAGTGCGCTCGCGAGACCGTCCACGCCCTGGTTGCAGATGCGGCTGCGGACCGGCTGCCCACCGGTGCCACACTTTCCGCCGATGCCGTCACGGAAGTTCTCCGCAAGCGCAAGCTGGATGTCGTCCCGTACGCGGGTTGGAAGGCCATCGACCGAGACGAGCGTCGAGCCGGTCAGCGCGATGGCCGGCCAAGGGTCAAATACCTTACCTCCGAACAACTTTGCGCGGCAGCGACCGCGCAGCGCCGTGCAGGGTGACATTCCCACAAATTTATCTTGCACATCACCCGGGTGTGATGTTAGCTATTAGTATGTCTTCGGCCATTGATATCCACGTTCCTGCAGAACAACTCGCTCGACGCAAAGTCGTAAGAGCCGAGGATCGAGCCCTGGGGTGGTTCGGAAACAGTCTTATCGAAACG
>DATFCF010000192.1:0-7770 GCA_035253445.1 Mycobacterium sp. | reverse complement strand
AGACTCAGACCATCACGACTTGACTCACGGTGTGTCGGGGTTCCCGTGAGCGGCTTCGGTGACACAAGAACTGGGACTAGAAGGGCCATCGGCATAGACACCTGACGGTAGCTGGCGACGAAGGAATCTACTTCTGCGCGCATGGCGGGCGATCCCGCTACCGACACCTCAAGTATAAGACCGCCCCAGTTCTGTGTGCCCCAATGAAACGCCCGACTTTCGCGGGCCGTATGGGCCGAGAGGGATAGGTCTCTGTGGTCAACGAGGATGCAGAGAAACTCTCTGGAAAGCCCCGTTAGGCGGTACTCTCCAATGGCGAACAGGCTGATGCCTCCGAGCTCATATTGCAGGTCGACGTCCCCCTGTCGAGAGACGCTACATGGACATTTGGCTTCCTCGGACGTCGGCTGGCGACGGTCGTACGGTCGCGCATAAAGCGTCGCCATACCACGGAAGTCGTTCTGGAACGCTTCCTCACTAAAGAAGTAGGACGACCGTGAGACGTTCGAAGCGACGCCAGATGTCGACGTGGGGCGCGTCGAGATATAGTGATTGAATTCCATCTCCAAGCCACGCTACACACTCGTGGGACCAATGTCGTGCAGGCGACATCGTATGCAGCATTCGCCTCAACCGGTACTGTCCCCGAACCAGGCTGTGGGGAACGGTATACGCGACCCGGCCAGGCTGTCCGCCTCGCACCGGCTCCGTGCACAGGGCGCCCATAACATCGCCGGCGCTGTGACGACCCACGCGACAATGCCGGATACAGCGCTGCCTCTGCCGTGACGGCCGGACCGGAAACGCGCGAGCGCCGCTGTACCGGAGCGTTATCGGACGCTGCACTCGTGCCGTACCTCGCGCTCCCAAGGCGACCACCAGCTTCCGCCGATATTTGATTGTGAGGTGCCTAAGATTGGGGACGGCGGTACTTTGGTGACGTTTCCAATCCGCTGGATTCTTACGTGAGAGGACACAGGTACGCAGAGGTCGAAGCGTGGCTAAGACGACTCCTGTGTGTATCGGACATCTAGGCGCTAGCTGTAATGACGGAGAAGTAGCGCTCAACGTTGGCCATCACTGCTAGCGCTCGGTCAGCGAGGACGTCATACGGAATGATTTCGACTCGGTGAAGCGACAGGTTCAAATTCCGCAACACCAGCGCTCGATCATCGCTTAGCTGACGTGCCTGTCCTATGAGGACTATCAGGCGGGGATGAGAGGTCCTCTGCAAGCCGTATCGCTTTGCCAGAGCGACAGCATCTTCGGTGAGCACATCCCAGTAGACATGAATCTGAGCCAAGGCCTGGGAGAGCGCACGGCTCAAATTGTACGAGCTCGCCGGTGGCGGAACGCCATCCTGCGGCTCTACGGCCTCGATTATTGCGTCGTGTGGACCTTTCAGTTCGAGCAGGTCGTGATATCCGTCGAACCTCTCCAACAGGAAGTCAACACTCCCGCGCGGAATTGGCTTCCTCGGTCGGACCTTGACATACTCAAGCCCCAGCAACCATGGGTGGCTCTCGATGAAGGATTGGAGGTCGGTCTCGTTCGTTGTCTCGCTCCCAAGCAGAGCAGTTAAACCACCTGAGGCCTCCCGAACGTCCCTCATCCGATCCACGATCCGGTTTCCAAGTGTCTCGCCTGTAGCCGATCGTCCATCCGCGTCAGAGGTGAGCGCGTAAAGAAATGCGAGGCGTGCTGCCCGATTGGACCGACGCAGAAGCGGCCCGAGCACTTCAACTAACTCCGCATCCAGACCATCCAGCGCTTTTAAAGCAGCTACCACTACCGAACGGTCGGCACCCGGCTCGGATGGAGACTGTTGGGCGAGGGCACGCAGTTGTTCCAGCCGGTCCGGCCGATTCTTTACCCATTCCCCTATACTGCCGATAGAGAGATGCTCATCCAGCACTTCCCGAATCAGCTCGGGGCTAGTCATCAGTTCTTTTAGCTTGGTGATGCTGGTTATGCCCGTAGAGATCTGGTGGGCGTAGTAGGAGGCCGCAACGTCGTTCGTCGCCTTGGCGAGATAGCGTGGAAAGTTGACCACCAGGTAGAAATGTGTGTCCGTTGACAGCGGTTGCTCAGGCACATCGTCCCGAACGGTTAACAGCAGAGCAGGAGCCTTCCCAGGTGGACAGTCCTTCTGTGCGAGTTCAGCTAAGCACTGGCCGTGTTTAAACTGAGCTCTCTCGTCGTGAAAGAAGTCCCTCCACTGAAAATCGTAGTAAACGTCGATTCCACGTAGCCGAACCTGACCGCCACGCCTGTAGTGCAGGGGACGGTCCCAGTCTGGGAGTACGGGCGTCAACTTGCTCACCCGCTGTCGAGGTTCTCTCGACCTCGTGACGAAGGCTCTGTGCGCACGACTGCTCGATCCTGTTCTCTGCCTACAGGATCTCATACAGGCTCGTCTGCAGCAGGGATGCCGTCGGCGGGCTACGGCGCGCGTCTTGTTTGCCCAACGACAGCCCGTGTGACGATCGTCAGGTCAGCCCTCCCGCCTTACTGCCGAGGCGCACGACCTCGCCGGGGCCGGGCGGGAGTCGCGGGCGAGCGTTACCGAGCGCCGCAGTGGTGCCGTAGTCGCACGGGTCGCTCGGACGCCTGCCTAGGGCCGGTGAACGCCGCAAGCGCGGTCAGGAACCGAGATCCGGGGCAGCGGGTGTCCCGACTACCCAGTGTCATTAGGGGGCACCCGCTAACGACGTCCTGGCGGAGCGCTGTTCCCTCCGCGGCGCTCGCCAACCTAGTTGGGACCGTCGTCACACGGCAGCACCCGCCTCGCATTAGCGGGGGCCACTCCAGGGAGCCCGAGTGCCAGATTCTCCGACGGTATTGCCGGGTACGATTCAGAGGTGCCAGCTTCGATATTGGCGTGCTTAACGCCCATGCCTGGCCGACAGGAAAACGAGAGCCTTTGAGATCGTCGTCTGGAGCCGCCGGTAGCGCTGCGGCCGGTGGCTTCCTATTCCAGGCGAACGTAGCCGCTTACCTAGCGACAACAATGCTCCATAAGCTTAACGCGCCACAGTGGCTCGGCTTCCCCCCGAATACGTCTATCGCATCGGTGCGGTGCGAGGCGACGACCATTGTCGATGACGTAGTCGCATTGACCAGTCATGGCGGGTACGTTTACGTCCAAGCAAAGAAGACGGTGTCGGTGTCGACGGAGTTCACGTCGCCACTCGGCGAATCGTTGATTCAACTCGCCGAGCAGTTCATTTACGGGACAGGCGCTCGGCCACTCGACACTCGAGACCGACTAGTCCTCGCCATGGGCAGCGATCGGTCGACACGGTCGTTGCAGCAGAGCTTGCCGAATGTCCTTCGGCGTATTCGAAATCTGCAATCCGTACAAAGGGAGCTGGTAGCACTCAACCAGCAGGAGCGTCGGCTATTCGACGCGGTAATGCATCATTTAACTTCCGTCCTTACCACCAATCGCATTCTCAACTTCATCGACCTCTTCTGCATGTCCCCGCTCGAGTTCGGTGACGGCCAGAATACCGAAGTTGCCCTGAACATCCTTGCGATGCGGGCCGAACCGGGGGACGCGCCCGAGAGAACCGTGTGGGACGTTCTCGTCAGAGCATTCGAGGAGGCGGCCGGTAATCGATCTGGCTATACGGCTGCGAGTCTGGCCCGACATCTTCGGACGGTTGGCGTTTGGCAGGCGGAAGTCGCAGAACAGACGGTTGAGCGGCTTCCGGTGCCGTCGACCAAAGCCAAGAGGCTTCAGACGACGAGAGGGCCTGTCGATCTCTCTGACTCCGAGGTGAACATCGTAAACCATCCAGCGCTGCAGCGGTTGCGAAACCTCAGCGCGAGCGGATTGGTGAATCTGGCCTATCCAGGTGCTACCGGCACCGAGTTCGAGGAAGCCGTTGACGGAGTGTTAGTGGCCACGGAGATCGGCGCCGCTCTGCAAAAGTGTTCGACGTCAGCTGGCCCAACCGAGTCTGAGACGGCTCTGGTTCGCGTCGCACACCTCGTTCGCAACGTGAGCGCGATTCCCCTTGACTCGGCGATAAGGGGGGTCCTCGGATTCGATGTACCGGGCGGGTTGCGAGACCTTGAGCGGGTCCTGCGCAACCCATTGCACCAACCCACGCTAGCGGCCTTTCTGGACAGCCTCTATGCGAGCGCTGCGAGCGACGCAGGGTTTGCGAGTGCGACAGATGCAGTTCTCACGATGGCAGGCGGTCGGTTATCGGACCACGGTTTGAACGAGCGGCACGCGCTTCTCGCCGACCTCGTCCGTGGTCTGCTGGTCAACACGATCAGGCGCGATCGGAAGGCTGCCGCGCTCGGTCTTGTCGGTGCCGGGGCCACCGACATCCGATGGATCCTTCGCTTCATCGAGATCGTGCCAGGCGGCGAAGGCTCTCGGACGAGGTTGGCCGTTGGCGAGGGTGCCTTGAGCGCCGTCCAGGCTCTCGCCGCTGGTCTGGCCGAATGGCACCGGATGGTCACGAACCACCGCGTCGTCCGGGCCGCCGGAGCGATGGCGGAGCGCGCGATCGGAGAGGCGCTCAACGGCAGCGAAGTCGGCCACGCGTGGGATGCACTCTTATCGGCGACGGATCAAGACCTGTTCGGGTCTCTCCTGAAGGTGATCGGAATCGCCAATCCAGTAGCTGTCCAGCTCCTTCAAGACGTCCGAGAAAGGCGCTTGCACGTCACTGTGCGCGACGTCATGCCAGCTACGGTTCGACATGTCGGTCGAAATGCCTGGTCCCGAGTAACGCTGGCACAGCAAGTGGAGGCGACGATGGGTCTACCCGCCGGCGCGGTGGCGATCGCATCAGCGGGGAGGCAGGAGGACCTGCGTGAGCTCGTTGTCGGCGGAGAGGGCCGTCCGTCTCAACCGTGGCTCGCATTTCTTACTCACTTAGACGCGTTGGACCTTGAGCCCCTCGCGCTTGTCATGTCGCGCCCTGAGGTGGAGGCCATGCAGGCTGATGGACGCACTGGTCTCCTTCGCGAATCGCTTGCAGGGATAATTTTCTGAATCTCGTGGAGCAACGAGCTCAAGCCCGTGTGCAACAACCCCTGCACACTCGTCCGCTGCCGTTCCGTCCGCCAAGTGATCAGCGGCCAGATAAGTAGAATATCCTGGGCAGAGAGCCGTCCTACACGACGACCGAATGCGTACGAAGAGATCGATGTGCCCATGAACGCGCTATTCGGTGTCATTGGTCAACTGAGCAGTCCGTTATTGCCCAGTAGGCGGGCAGTGGCCACTGCCTCATCAAACGAATTCCGGTCTAACCAGATCTTTTCTGACATGTGGCGCGTCAGGTCTCGGTCGTATAGGCGCTGTCGATCAATGTAGTAAGGCTGAAGTCCTTCGTGCGAGGCGCCGATACCCCAGTCGTAGATTATCCACTGAGGAGGTACGTACTCTTGCGCACTCGCCATATCATCGATCAACGCATAACGATCTTTTACCTCGCGTGCGACGGTAAGTGTCTCGTTCAATTCCTTGAATAGCAGGGTCGGGTCGAACGAATTACTGGGACTCAATGACGCGGCGCGAAGACGGTCGGCTATCTCGGTCATGATGTCAGCAGGCGTTTGCTCGGCTGTCCAGTCCAACTCAGCGACGCTCTGACCATCACGCTTCTCCAAGACCACATTCACCCCCTCCGGTGTTGGTTTCAAACGCGCAAAAACGTATACGCGTGGATCGACGACGTGAACCCGCACTCCCTTGCGGCTCATTACGCGGTCGTCGATAGCTGCCGTCAGGGCTCGGCGTACAGACCGACAGGAGGGTTGCTCAGCGATGCTTGCAACGTCCCGCTGACGTTCCTCGCTCCGCTCAAAGTCGCGAGCAGCGAAGGCGCCTTGCAGTTCCTCAAGGCTTTGTCGCACCTCTGCCTGAGAGTCCTGCACCTCTTGGCTCAAGTTCTCAAGGGATCGTCTAGTTTCCCGGACGCTCATCTCCATGTTCCGCTGGACAAGATAGAGAGGTACAAAAAGCAGGCTCGCTGCGCCGGTGTTGACGAGCACATCCGATGTCCACCCCGAGACTACGTAAGACAGGAGCAGCTGTGCTATGCCGGCCAGGGTTACAGCAGCACCGATGAGCCCGCTGGCGTTTGGCTGACGGGAACGACGGTCCTCCTTCGAGGCCTTACTAGTCACGTACGGCATGGTAGGTCGACGCTCCCAAGCAAGCGAACAAGATTCGGAAATGAACCAGTTGGCCGAAGCCCCGCACGTGCCTTGGTTTAGTGCGAAACGGCGATGGCTTCGCCCACGGTCGTGCGATACTCGACCGGTGTCGAGTCGATCACGGTCGGACCTCCTATTCTCGAAGGGTGACATGCACAGCACGCTCGAAGGTCAACGGGGGCGGGCGCGAGACACCGTGCGAAGTATCTCTGCCGATCGTGTGCTGTCCGTTCCAATCGAAGACCTAACTGAGGAGGTGTTCGACGCCTACCGGGCTAATCCCATCGTGTTGCACGAAGAGAGGGTAACGTCCACCGGCGCAACCGACATCACCGTGTACGTCCAGGGCTTCGACCGCGAGGTGCCCGTCGAAGGCACGGCGGTTGAATGGCACATTCCCTTCGACGGCGACGACGTTCTCTTCCAGGTCCGGCCATCCAGCTTCACCCTCAACCCTCCCACAGCGGAAGTACGAGGTCGGATGTTGGTTCTCAGGCACGAAGGACGGGCCCCACTCGATCCAGCTTCCGTCAAAGGTACATTCATGTCGCGCCTAACAGAGATAGAGAAATGGCTCGATAATCAACGCGCAGAGCTTGAGCCTTTCAATGAGCAACTCCGGAATGATCTGCGCACCCTGATAGAGCAGCGTCAGACCAAGGTTCTCCGAGACCGCGAGTTGGACACCTTCCTCGAGGTTCCAGTCCCCGATCGCACCCAGAGGAGCTCAGTCTTCAGCGTCGATCCACCGCGGCTCCCTACGCCTTCAGTACGGCGCACATCGGGTGGTTCGCAACCATTCTCGCCGGAGCCGGCAATTAGCAATGACGGGTTCAGCGCAATTCTTGCTGAACTGGCGAGCGTTACTGCTGCTGTCGAGCGCCTGCCACAGACCTTTGCCGGCATGCCGGAGGAGTCCCTTCGTGACGTGCTGCTCGTAGTGCTCAACAACCGGTTTGGTCCAGCCAGCGGAGAGACCTTTAGCCGGAGGGGCAAAACGGATATCTTCATCCCCTATGGTGCCGATCAGCGGGCCGTGTTCATTGCCGAGTGTAAGTGGTGGCAGGGACCATCCAAGGTGGGACCGGCAGTCGATCAACTTGTCGGGTATCTGACCTGGAGGGATACAAAGGCGGCTCTGATCCTGTTTAGCGCTCGGGCGGACCCGAGCGCGGTGGCTCGGAAGGCGCAGGAGGAGCTGGCCAGCCATCGTCTGTTCAAGCGGCGAGGTCCGAATGTTGCTGACCAGCCGACCTTTGTTCTCCATCATCCAGATGACAGGAACCGTGAAATAGAAGTGGCCTTGCTGATTGTTCCCGTGATTGCGAGTAGCAGCGGGTCGTAGCGGGCGGGCGGGCGCTTATTCGGAAGGCCTCCGATTCGAACGCTGCATAACCGGCGAAGTCATGCACTCGGAGTGCTCTATAACGACGGGGCCGCGGAGGGTTCCGACTCTGGATTGCCGCGTCAGAGATCAATCCCGAGGCTGGGCGAGTCCCGTTCAAGAGCTACCACGGCGCCCCAGACCTCGAAAGCGTGGTCGAGACGCTCCGACCAGCGCGCCGGCCCGCCAAGGCCGGGTTG
>DATFCF010000191.1:0-3887 GCA_035253445.1 Mycobacterium sp. | reverse complement strand
CAGATGCACGGCAGTCCCTCGCCCCTCCTAGTGAAACTACCATCTCTCGTGCCGACAGGCCGGACGTGCTCCTTCCATTGCAGGCCGAGCAAACCCAACTCTCGAATGTAGTGATCCCTCACCCGATCATAGTCAGTTGATGTCGAGTAGAAGATCGTAACCAGTTCTCCGGACGACCCGTCAGTGCTGCCCATGAACAAGGAGTGTGTGTAAACGCGCGACACCCCTTCGGGTTCGACGGCGGCGACGATTGCCGGCTCTACGTCTTGCCAGACAGTTGCCCTCAGGCCGTAAGAGAGCGCGATACAACCGCCGACTATGATGACGGGCAATGAGAGACAGCCTAAAGCGGCAAACGGCCACCATCTGCGACCCCGCCGCCGCGAATCCGCATCAGTGTGGGATGGGGGAGTTTCCGTACCTTCCATGCCGGATCGTACCACCATCGCCCACGCCGGTCAGCGCATCAGTTTGAGTTCTGGCACGCGGTCGAACGCCTTGTCGCGCGAGATCAGCGTCAGGTCGTGGCGCAGCGCCGTGGCCGCGATCCAGAGGCATTGTCGGAGAGGAGCTGGCCAGCAGCGCGGAGCTGACTTCGAAGGTCGGCGTAAAGCGACGCGGCTTCACGATCGAGTTGCACGATCAGCGACCCCCACAGAAAGCGCTCGTATTGAGCGATAGCGACGGGCGAGCCGACGAAGCCCTCCAGCACCTCACCGACAACTATGATCGACATACCGAGTACCCCGGCATCCATCAATGGATTGAGCTCGGAAACAGCCCGAGGGCGATCGTTGAGGTAGTCGATCGTCCAGTCGGAGTCGACGAGATGGCTTATCGTCACGGATTGAGGGGCTCACTCGGTGGGGACTCACGACGCCAGCGATGAATCCGTTCGGCCAGATCCGCAAATTCGGGAAAGTCCTTGAGCGATCCTGCGGTCGCCTTGGCCGCCTCGATTGCGTCGCGCGACGGCTTCCACTCGAGGCGGCTCGTCCTCGAGCGCGGCGGCGAAATCTCGGCGATCACTTCCCCATCGCGCTCGATCTCACGCGGGACGCCGTCCTCCAGGACAGCCTCTATCGCGGCCAAAGCGTCGTCGGCCGTTGTTACCTTCACGTGGATTGGCTTGGAAACCACTGCTCCACCTCGGCCCAATTGTAGCGGTTTCGACCACGGCCTTGCCGCCTCAGATCCAGATCTCGTTACCGTCCGGATCCTTGATCCGCGCGAACGGCACCCCCGGCGCATGCTCTCCGCGCTCGACGATGGTGCCGCCCGCCGCCTCCACGTCCCGCACGGCGTCGTCCGGCGCGACCGCATGGTCCACGTGCAGGCCGACGTTCTGCGGCCCTGCGCCGGCGTGCTCCGGGTCCAGCAGCAGCCCGAACGACGAATCGCTGCCCGCCGACCCCATGAAGCAGATGCCCTCGTTCCGGAACACCACCTCGACGCCGAACGCATCGGCATAGAACTTCGCCGCGCGGTCGAGATCCCGCACCGGCAGGATGAACACGAGCCCTGTGATCTTCGCCATGTCCCCGATTGTACCCCGGAGGCCGGAGGTGTGCCCGGGTGCCCCGGCTGAACCCAGAGCTACTCTTGATATCGGACGCCGCAGCGGTCGACGACTATGCTGATGATGACGTCGTAGGTATCGCGCCTCTCCACGTCGCGCGATTCTACGGGCGGGTGGGGTGTTGTGTCGTCGTAGTACAGCGCGCAGGACAGATCGCCGTCGTAGCTGATCGTGTGCAGCGACATATCGTGGTACTCGAAGCCGGCGCTCCACCCGCGGTCTTCGTACGCCGCGCGGAGGTTCCGCACAGTTTCCTGATAAGGTCGGTTCACGCCGAGCACAACAACCCGACATGGAGGCCGCCACGGCCCTTCTGAGGGGCAGCGGTCGTGTGACATCAGCTCGACGGAGCCGGGAGGACGCGCCCAAAACGGCAGATCGACCGGCGCCTCCGCTTCGGCTCGCGGCCACACCAAGTACGCCAGCGCGGCGATCGTGATCACGGACGCCGCTGTTGCGAGAAGGATGCGCGTCCGAGCGCCGCCCTGCCTCTCGTGCGCACCCGCGCCAACGACACGATGCGACCCCTCGACCTGGACGACGTTTTCGGCTCCGTTACATTGCTGCCGGACGCCATGTCGCTCATCGCATCCGGGCTCGTGATCAATATGCATCACATACAGCATCGGCGATGCGCAACCTGAGGCCTAGCCCCTGGTCGCACGCCCCTACAGCGCCCGGGCCAGGACCAGCGTGTGGCTGTTGTTCCACTCCCGGAGTTGGATCTCGACCAGCGGCGTGAACCCGACCGTACGGTAGAACGTGCGCGTGCCCTCATAGTTGTCCGGTACATCCTCCGGCACCGACGGACCGAGCGTCTGCACAAAGAGCATCGTCATCGACTGCGCGTTGGCGTGCCGGACCGCGGCATCGATCAGCAACCGACCAAGCCCCTGGCGGCGGTGCGCCGCGTGCACGGCCAGCCACGTGATCTCGATGCTGCCGGCAAACTGCGACTTCAGCGTGATGAACCCCGCGACATCTCCGTCGATGTCCGCGACGAAGCCCGCCTGCTCACGCACGGCGCGGGCGCAGTCCTCGCGCCCCGTCGGGTCGCCGAAGAAGTAAGGAAGGGACAGGATGACCGCATCGCACGCGGGTGCGTCGTCAGGCGTGAGGGGGCGGATGGTGGTAGGCACGTGAATCCTCCGGTGCCGCAACCGATGTCGTATGGTTGACGTCCGAGGATTACGCGCACATGGCGTCGGAAGTCTACCCAATGTTTTGCAGGAGTCGACTCAAAGGGGCGGACGAGTTCAACACCTGACCTTTGCCCGCGGGAAGTCGTGATCAAGGATGTAGGCAAAGATGTAATCGGGTGCGAGTTCGTCGAACTCTTGTTGGTCAGCGAGGCTCCATGGCACGGAAATGCCGAAGCGGCTGGGGCGTGGGATGAAGTGCGGGATCAAGTAGTAGCACGCTGGGGGGAAGTACTCCCCAGGCCGCCGAGTGAAGATGACTCCCCCACGCACGACGAAGTCATGCACCGGCGTGTAGCCGAGTGCTATCAATCTCGCCGTATAGTGGTGGACCACCTCGGCAAACGACCAATCCGTTCGATACAGAACGGCTCGACCGTCAAGGTTGCAACAAATGAAGGTGTCGATGGTCGCGATTCGCTGTCCATTAGGCGGCTCCAGCTCTGTGACAAGCCGTGGTTCGCGGTGCTCGAAGAATCCTGCCCTCCAAAGAACGAAGACAATGGACAGCGCGAGTACGGGAAGGATGAGAATCGAGATGCAACCGGCCTTCCACCACATGCCAGATGACGGTCGGGGTCGGCCCGGTTGACGGATTGACCGGACCATCAGGCTTCTGCTCCGACGACGAACACCTCATAAGGCGTCGGATCCGTGAACCCCAGCTGCTGCGCCAGCGCCGCCGACTCCGGATTGTGCGCGTCCCAGCACGGCTCGATCCCCGCATCCAGGCAGTGCAGGATCAACGTCGCCGCCACGGCCCGCGCCAGCCCCTTCCGCCGGTGCGCCGGATCCGTATCGATCTCCACCTCCAGCTTGCCGTTCGCAAGCGTGAACGACAAGCACCCCGCCACGCACCGCTCGCCCGACCACACGCCATACCCGAGCCCATGCTTCAGGTACGACTCGACCGAGCGGAAGTTCGAGACGAAGTCCTTCGCCACGTCGACGTACGACGGAATGTCCGGTGCCGTGACGCGGCGGATTGCGTAGCCCTCCGGCAGCGAATCAGCCTGACGCCGCAGCCGATCGCGGTCCCAGTCCGCAGGCGCCGGCGTTGAAAAGCCGGTCCGCGTGCGCGTGGTCACGCGCGCGCCCAGCCGGTCGCG
>DATFCF010000190.1:0-7502 GCA_035253445.1 Mycobacterium sp. | reverse complement strand
ACTCGGGCACCGGGTCGGCCAGGGTGATCTCGACGATCTCGGCGGGGATGCCGCGCAGCAGTAGCCGTTGGCGCAACACCAGGGCGTTGCCGCCGTCGCCGTAGGTGCCCATCACGTCGGGCAGCACCAGCCCGATCCGCACCGCCGATTCAGGCATCTTCCCCCCGGTCGCTTCGCTCCTGCCCCCTGGGACCACGGCCCGCCCGCCCCAACGTCCGGTTCAGCTGCAGGAAGGCCGTGTAGTTCGCGACCACCTCGACGTGGCCCGGCGGGCACGACGTGATGGCCGAAACGGCGTTGTGTACAAGGGTGTGCTCGACGCCCGCATAGCCCAGCCGCACGGCCAGGTCGGTGCCGCGCTCGCCGGCGGCCACCACCGGGTGCGCTCTGGCGTGTTTCACAAAGTGCTCGAAGTTGACGTCCCACAGCCACGACAGGTCCTCGCCGTCGGGGACCTGTCCGTTGACGGCGATCACCACTGACCCCGCGTCGGTGTCCACCATCGACAGCGCCTCCTGCCAGCCGGCTGGATTCTTGGCCAGCAGCATCCGAACCGTGTGCGCGCCGAGTTGCACGGTGCTGTACCGGCCCGCCACCTCGTCGACACCCGAGACCGCCGCGACCGCGGCAGCGGGATCCGCACCCAACGTCACCGCCGCCGCGACCGCCTGCGTGGCATTGCCGCGGTTCACGGCTCCCGGCAACGCGAGCTTCATGGGCAGCGAAAGCCCTTCGGGTCCATAGATTTTCGAGTCGTCGAACCACCACTGCGGGGTAGGCCGCTTGAAATCCGTCCCGGTCGAATACCAATGCGCGTGGTCCCGCACGATGATCTCGCCGGACCGCGGACAGCTCACCGAATCGTTCGCCCAGCCGCCGCCCGCGGCAACCCACACCACGTTGGGGCTGTCATAGGCCGCCGACGTCATCAGCACGTCGTCGCAATTGGCCACCACCACCGTCGACGGATGACGGGCCAGGCCTCCCCGGAGAGTCCGCTCGATGTGGTTGATCTCGCCGACGCGGTCGAGCTGGTCTCGCGACAGGTTCAACAGCACGACCACCGCGGGGTCGACGGCATCGGCCACATGCGGCACGTGCATCTCGTCGACCTCGAGTGCCGCGACCTTCGCGTTGCGCCGACCCGCGAGAGCCGCCACCAGCCCGGCGTCCATGTTCGCGCCCTCGGCGTTGGTGGCGACGGGCCCCAACGTGCCCAGCGCAGCGGCAGTCATCCGGGTGGTAGTCGACTTGCCGTTCGTTCCCGTCACCACCACTGTGCGGCGGCCCTCGCCGAGCTGACGCAGGACCGACTTGTCGAGCGCCAGGGCCACCAGGCCGCCGATCATCGCGCCCGCGCCGCGTCCGGTGACCCGCGACGCCCAGCGTGCACTGGCGCCGGCCGCAAGGGCGACCCGTCCTCGAGTGGTGACCATCCCCGGCATTTTAGGTAGCCGACACGCTGCGCAGCGATCCGGTGCGTTGGCCGGGTTTGTCAGGCATCCGTGCCATCCTCGGACCATGAGCCAGATCTGGGGCCGGCCGCCAGCCGAAACCGGTGCGGGCTGGGCTGTCGTTGACGTGGAGACGTCGGGCTTCCGGCCTGGGCAGGCTCGTATCGTCAGCATCGCGGCACTGGCCCTCGGTGACGACGGCAACGTCGAAAACAGCCTGTACACCCTGCTCAATCCTGGCGTCGACCCCGGGCCCACCCATGTCCACGGCCTGACCGCCGACATGCTCGAAGGCCAGCCGTGTTTCGGCGACATCGTCGGCGACCTCAGGGATCTGCTGCGTGGCCGCACGCTGGTCGCCCATAACGTGGGTTTCGACTACTCGTTCCTGGCCGCCGAGGCAGAAATGGTCGGGGCCGAACTGCCGATCGACACGGTGATGTGCACGGTCGAGCTGACGCGACGGCTCGAGTTGGGCACCGACAACCTGCGGCTGGAGACGCTGGCGAACCACTGGGGCATCACGCAGATGAAGCCACACGACGCCCTTGACGACGCCATGGTGCTCGCGCAGATCCTCAAACCGGTGCTGGTCCGGGCGCGGGAGCGCAAGGTCTGGTTACCGGTGCGCCCGGTGACGCGGCGGTACTGGCCCAACGGCCAGCTGACCCACGAAGAGCTGCGGCCGCTCAAGATGCTCGCCTCGCGGCTGCCCTGTCCGTATGTCAACCCCGGCCGATTCATCGCCGGCCGGCCGCTGGTGCAGGGCATGCGGGTGGCGCTGTCGGCCGAGGTGATCCGCACCCACGAGGAACTCATCGAGCGGATCGTGCATGCCGGCCTCGCATACACCGACATGGTCGACCTCGAGACCTCGCTGGTCATCTGCAATGAGCCCGATCCCGAGCAGGGAAAGGGCTACCAGGCCTGCGAGCTGGGTGTTCCGCTGGTCAGCGATGCCGATTTCATGGGCTACCTCGACGCCGTCGTCGGAGGAACCGGGATCGAGGAATTCATCGACACCACGCTCGCCGGCGAGCAGTTCGCGCTGTTCTGATGTGGACCGACTGCTGAGCGCCTTCCTGGACTAACGGGACTAGCGCGACGCGCGATTGACTGCCGACACCACGGCCCGCAGCGACGCGGTGGTGATCGACGTCGCGATGCCGACACCCCAAATCGTCTGGCCGTTCACCGACGCCTCGACGTAGGCCGCCGCCTGGGCTTCCTCGCCGGCCGACATCGCGTGCTCGGAGTAGTCCAGCACATGCACGTGGACGCCTACACCGGCGAGCGCATCGACGAACGCCGCGAGCGGGCCGTTGCCTGAGCCCCGGATGTCCGTCTCGACGCCGTCGATCTTCACCGTGGCCTCGATGACATCTGTGCCGCCGTCGGTCTCGCAGGCGATGACCTTCTGCCGGATGCGCTCCAGCGGCCGCACAGGCGCCAGGTACTCCTCGGCGAAGACGTCCCACATCTCTTTCGGCGATACCTCGCCGCCCTCGCCGTCGGTGATCTTCTGGATCGCCTGGCTGAACTCGATCTGCAGTCGCCGCGGCAGCACCAGCCCGTGGTCGGCCTTCATGATGTAGGCCACGCCACCCTTGCCGGACTGCGAATTCACCCGGATGACCGCCTCGTACGTGCGGCCGACGTCGCGCGGATCGATCGGCAGATAGGGGACCTGCCACAGGAGGTCATCGACATCGGAGCCGACGTCGTCCGCATGGGTCTTCATCGCGTCCAGGCCCTTGTTGATCGCGTCCTGGTGGCTGCCGGAGAACGCGGTGTAGACCAGGTCGCCGCCGTACGGGTGGCGTTCGGGCACCGGCAACTGATTGCAGTACTCCACGGTGCGACGGATCTCGTCGATGTTGGAGAAGTCGATCTGCGGGTCGACGCCGCGGCTGAACAGGTTCAGGCCCAGCGTCACGAGGCACACGTTGCCCGTGCGCTCACCGTTGCCGAACAGGCAGCCTTCGATCCGGTCCGCGCCTGCCTGGTAGCCCAATTCCGCTGCGGCCACGGCGGTTCCGCGGTCGTTGTGCGGATGCAGGCTCAGGATGATGCTGTCCCGACGGGCCAGGTTGCGGCTCATCCACTCGATCGAGTCGGCGTAGACGTTCGGGGTGGCCATCTCGACCGTGGCAGGCAGGTTCACGATCAACGGCCATTCCGGCGTCGGCGCGATGATGTCGGCGACCGCATCGCAGACGTCCTTGGCGTACTCGAGCTCTGTGCCGGTGTAGGACTCCGGCGAGTACTCGAAGCGCCACTGCGTGCCGGGATACTTGGCCGCCTCTTCGACGCACTTGCGCGCACCGTCGGTGGCGATGGCCTTGACGGCTTCGCGGTCGGCGCGGAACACCACCCGGCGCTGCAGGATCGACGTCGAGTTGTAGAAGTGGACTATGGCGCGAGGTGCTCCTTGGCAGGCCTCGAACGTCCGCTCGATCAGCTCGGGCCGGCACTGCGTCAGCACCTGAATGGTGACGTCGTCGGGAATTGCGCCCTCGGTGATGATCTCGCGGACGAAGTCGAAATCCGTCTGGCTGGCCGACGGGAAACCGACCTCGATCTCCTTGTAGCCCATGCGCACCAGCAGGTCGAACATGCGGCGCTTGCGGGCCGGGCTCATCGGGTCGATCAGCGCCTGGTTGCCATCACGCAGATCCACCGCACACCACATGGGTGCGCGGTCGACGACGTGGTCGGGCCAGGTGCGGTCCGCCAGCGTGACCGGTTCGACCTCTTCGGCGAACGTGCGGTACCGGTTGATCGGCATCGACGTGCCGCGTTGGGTGTTCCAGCCGGGCTGGCCCGGGTTGGGCGGGCCGGCCGGTTTGTTGATGCTGCGTACCGACGTGAACGCGTCGGGGGAATCTGGTGCGGGTTTCGAGAAGGTGGTCACGGTGATTGCTCCGGGGGATGTGGATGGGACCTCAAAAAGGTCGAGACCGGCGCATCGCGAACACCCGCGACGGGAAGCCGGTCTGGATCAGACCCCGTCGCGGCTGCCGAGAAGGAGCACCCGCTGCACCGAAGACATGGTCTGCCCACTGTATCAAGCTCGGCCGCGTGACCAAAACCCCTGGTAGTGGGTCGCCGCGTCATCGGCTCTGCGTACAGGGCGGGGTGTTCTCGCACTTCGTCGCCGTCACCGCAGAATCAACGGACAATGAGCTGATGAAGGCCAGCCCGATGGTCACGGCGCTGCTGGCCATCACGTTGGCGCTCACCGGATGCAGCCGCGGGATCGACGGGTCCGCGGCGATGGGTCCTCGCGAGGTCGACCCGGCCTACTTCTTCGCCGGTGAGGTCCCCACCTATGGGCAGGACGTCGGCGCAGGCGACAGAGCGGCGCTGGCCTACCTGCGTGCCATGCGTCGCATCGACCCGTGTGGCCTGGTGACCCGTGACGCGCTGGCGAAGATCGGTGAAATCGGTTCTGTGGGAACACTATTCGCGCTCGACGAATGCGACATCGACATCAAGGTGCCCAGCGAAACCGACCGCCTGTTCGTCAGCATCGAGGTCATCCTCACCTATGTCAGCGAGCGCGTCGCCTTTCTGGTCGGCGACCTGCCGGTATACGAGAGCTATCCCGGCTCGTGTGACTACCTGATGCCGCTGAACCTGTCGCTGCTGCCTGGCGCGCAACCGCTGCGCATACCTGAGCAGCCGTTCGTGCGTGTCGGGCTGATCGCGGAGAGCGAGTGCGATTTAGCCCAGCGCCTGGTCAGGGCGATTACGCGACGGCTCGAGTCCCTACAGCTGCCGGTCCGCGACGCCGTCGCCACCTACCCGGCCGCGCTCGCCGAGCGCGACCCCTGCGAGGTGCTGGCGGTGCTCGGCGACGACGTCGACCACTGGGACGTTGGCCGGTCCCGGCCGCATGAATGCGCGTTCTCCGTCAAGCGCTCCGGCGACGTCGTTCCGATCCAGGTGTCGCTGAAACCCCAGCTGTTCGACATGGCCAACGAGACCCGCGAGCGCCGCGACCGCGACGGCGCCGAAATCTTCGTCGACGAGACGTACTGCTCAGCCGTCGCGTTCGTCGGCGCACCGATGCAGCGCAAGTTGTTCGGCGGGGACTTCGTCGGAGAGGGCGAGCTCGTCATCCGGCCCGCCGTGACGGTCGACGGCGACGGTGAGCGCTGCGACGCCGTGGTGGACGTGGCGACGGCCGCCGCCAAGCTCTACGGCTAGACCTGCGAATCCGGGAAGGCGATGACCGACAGAAAACGGATCGGCAGCTCCACCAGGTCCACCGGCCCGTGCGCGCCTTCGCCGTCGATCTGCAGCGAATCGCCCGGATGCAGCCGGTACACCGATCGGCTGTGGCTGTAGTCCATGACGCCCTCGAGCATGTAGATGAACTCCGTGCCAGGGTGCTGGAACAACGGATAGGTCTGGCTCTTCTCCGACAGCGTGACGTGCAGGCATTCGAGTCTCTTGTGTTCGCCGCGTAGCGAGCCCAGCATCTGATACTCGTGGCCCTCGCGGGTGCCATTGCGCGCGATGTGCGCGCCGGTGCCGGCCTTGACGAACGCGGCGGGGCGCTCGACGTCGGCGCCGCGGAACAGCGTGGTGACCGGGACGTCGAAGCCCTTGGCCAGCAATGCCAGGGTGGAAAGGCTGCACGATGTCTGCGCGTTCTCGATCTTGGACATCATCGCCTTGGAAATACCGACACGGCCTGCCATTTCGGCCACCGTCAGCCCCTGCTGTGCACGCAGCTGCCGCACATTGCGACCGATCGCGGCCTCCAACTCGAGTTCCTCGACGGGCGCGTGCGGATCCCGCTCGCGGGCGGTGCCGGATTTATTACGAAGTAGCGGTATGTCAGTCATGTCTCCTGTCAGGAATCATCGCATCTGACCCGCGCCGACATACGGATACGGGCTCTGGAGCGGGTCGCCCTCGGCGAAGCGGGACAGCCGGAAATCGTTTTCCGGGATCCGCGGGTCGGCGCTTCGCCCGTCGACGATGAGGTCGGCGACCAGGCGGCCGACGGCCGGCGCGATCTTGAAGCCGTGGCCGCTGAAGCCGGCGGCCACCATCAGACCGTCGATGCCCGTCCGCGATATCACCGGGTTCCAGTCGGGCGTGACGTCGTAACAGCCGGCGTAACTGCTGGTGATTGCCGGATCGGCAAAGCCGGGGAACCGCGTGCCGACCTTGTCGACGGTGAGGTCGATGAATGCGTCGTCGGCGCGGTTGAGGTAGTTGTCCGGATCGGCCACCGTGGCGTCGGAGAGATCGCTGTTGCCGAACAGCACCTCACCGCCGACCTCCGGCCGGATGTACTGCAGCGATACCAGGTCGGAGAACACCGGTAAGGAGCTGATTGCCGCGCTGTCGATGCCCGGGTTGATCATCACGATCTGTTCGCGCACAACCCGAATCGGAACGTCGATTCCGTAGGGCGCGAGAAAGGGCTTGGTCCAGGCGCCGGTGGCGACGACGACCGTCCCGGCTGAGATGTCGCTTCCGTCGTTCAGCCGGACTCCGGTGACCTTGTCGCCGTCGACCAGAAGTTCCGTCACCTCACAGCCCTGCCGAACCCGCGCACCCGCCGCGCGGGCGGCGACCGCGAAAGCCTGCGCCGTCTGATAGGCGTCGCCGTACCCGCCGCGCGCCTCCCAGCCGAATGCGGCGAACGGGTCCAGGTCGGCGAATGGCCACATCCTGGCCACCTCGTCCCGCCCGATCTCTTCGGTCTGTACGCCGACCGCGCGTTGTGCGGCAAGGCTTTTGCGCAGCGACTCCGCGTCGGGCGCTCCGACGCCGACGACATAGCCGGTCTGCCGGAAGCCGATGTCATGGCCGAAGATCTCCTCGGCCTTCTCGAACACCTCCAGACCGACGGTCGCCATGGCCGCCAGCGAGCTCACGCCATAGTGGCACCGGACGATGCCGCTGGACTTACCCGTCATTCCCGAGCCAACCGTATTACGTTCGGCGACAACCACATCGGTGATTCCGCGCGCCGACAGTGCCCACGCCGCCGCGGCTCCCTCGAGGCCGCCGCCGACGATCACG
>DATFCF010000189.1:0-2247 GCA_035253445.1 Mycobacterium sp. | reverse complement strand
GATCACGCGGCCACTGCCGCCGACCAACTCGGGGACCAAGACCCCCTCACCGCCGCCGTGCTGCGAATCCACGCCCATCGCGCGGTGATCGCCAAGCGTGAGGTCCAACTGCTGAGCCGGTTCACGGCCGCCCACCCTCGGGTGCCGATCGTCGGCGTGCCCTCGCTGCCGTTCGAGGTGTCGGACCTCGAGGCCTTGAGAGCGGTAGGCGACCAGCTCACCCGGACGAGCTGATCAGCTCGCTACCGGAGAACCGGTCACCCGCCTGTGTCCTGCCTGACTGCGAATCCGATCCCGATTCTCAGACAGCGGACTGGTGCTGCCGCTGAGCTTCGAAGAAATCGGACCATGATTCCACCTCGGGGTGCTGCTTGAGCAACGCCCGGCGCTGACGTTCCGTCATGCCACCCCACACGCCGAACTCGACACGATTGTCGAGTGCATCGGCCCCGCACTGCATCAATACCGGGCAATGCCGGCAAATGGTTGCGGCCTTGCGCTGTGCTGCGCCGCGTACAAAGAGTTGATCGGGATCGACTTCCCGGCAACGGGCCTGGGTGACCCAGGCGATTCGCGCTTCTGCTTGCTCGACGTCCAGACGGCTGGTTGGGGTGGTCATGTGCATTCGTTTCCCCTCTTCGAGTCTGCGCAAACCCAGCGCGTAGCACGCCGAGGCTGCACCACATAAGCGATGGGGTGTTATCTCCATCACACTGTTCCAACAATTTAGGTAAAGAAACCGCCACGCGCAAGACGAAGAACACGCTTTTTTGGTACGCCCGTCCATACCCCGTGCTCAGGGCTTTTTCCCGGCCGAAATCTGCGCCCAACCAGCGCACCCTCAGACCCCACGTAGTCTGTAGATCGTGTCGATTGCAAAAACAGTGGGGAAGCTCGCAGGATCCTCCGCCTTGGCAGGAGTGCTCCTCGCCGGCGTGATGTTTCCGCTCGCCGGAGGGTTCGGTTACGCCTCCAACCGGGCGGCTGACACCGTCGACAACGTCTCCGCCGAACTCGTCGAAGGAACGGTTCCCGCGGTCTCGACGATGGTCGACTCCGCGGGCAATCCCATCGCGTGGCTGTACGACCAGCGCCGCTTCGAAGTCCCCAGCGACAAGATCTCCAACGAGATGAAACTCGCCATCGTCTCCGTCGAGGACCGACGATTCCCGGAGCACAAGGGCGTCGACTGGCAGGGCACCATGCGCGCCTTCCTGACCAACACCACGAGCGGTGAGGTGCAGCAGGGCGCGTCGACACTCGACCAGCAGTACGTGAAGAACTACCAGCTGCTCGTCGTCGCGAAGACCGACGCCGAACGCCGGGCCGCGATCGAGACGACACCCGCCCGCAAGATCCGCGAGATCCGGATGGCGCTGACGCTCGACAAGGAACTCACCAAGGACGAGATCCTCACCCGCTACCTCAACCTGGTTCCGTTCGGCAACGCCTCGTTCGGCATCCAGGACGCCGCGCAGACGTACTTCGGCATCGACGCGTCCGAGCTGAACACCCAGCAGTCCGCGATGCTCGCGGGCATGGTGCAGTCCAGTTCCGCACTGAACCCGTACACGAACCCCGAGGGCGTCCTCGAACGCCGCAACGTGGTTCTCGACACGATGATCTCGAACATCCCCGAGCGCGCGGCCGAACTGCGGGAGCTCAAGGAGACACCCCTCGGCGTGCTGCCCGAGCCCAACCGGCTCCCGCGCGGGTGCATCGCCGCCGGCGACCGCGGCTTCTTCTGCGACTACGCCCTGCAGTACCTGGCGAACGCCGGCATCAGCCGGGAGCAGATCGACAAGGGCGGTTACCTGATCAAGACGACGCTCGACCCCGCGGTGCAGGCGTCCACCAAGGCGGCGCTCAGTGCGAAGGCCAGCCCCGGACTCGACGGCATCGCGAACGTCATGAACGTGGTCCAGCCCGGACAGGATTCACACCGCATCCTCGCGATGGGCAGTAGCCGCACCTACGGACTCGACGCGAACGCCAACGAAACCGTGCAGGCGCAGCCGTACTCGCTGGCCGGTCACGGGGCCGGGTCGATCTTCAAGATCTTCACGACCGCCGCCGCCATGGAGAAGGGCCTCGGCACCAACGCCGTCCTGGACGTCCCCGGACGGTTCGAGGCGAAGGGCATGGGTAGCGGTGGTGCCCGCGGATGCCCGGCATCGACGTACTGCGTCGAGAACGCGGGCAAGTACCCGGCGTCGCTGTCGGTGACGGACGCGCTCGCGCAGTCGC
>DATFCF010000188.1:0-28858 GCA_035253445.1 Mycobacterium sp. | reverse complement strand
CGGACATCGGGCCCGGACCGGGCTCGCCGCACGCAGCCGCAATCCGACAGCGAGGCGCCGCAGCACGAAGGCCCGCGGATTCCTCCGGAGATCGAAGCCAAACAACTATCGCCCGAAATCCGCGGCGAACTCACGACTTTGGATCGCAGCACAGCCGATGTCGTCGCACGACATCTCGTGGCGGCAGGCGATCTCCTCGATCAGGACCCCGAGGCCGCGTTGGCGCACGCCCGCGCCGCCCGCGCCCGCTCCGGGCGCATCGCCGCCGTCCGGGAAGCCGTCGGCATCGCCGCGTACCACTGCGGCGACTGGGCGCAGGCGCTCGCTGAATTGCGAGCCGCGCGCCGGATGGGAAGCAAGTCACCGTTGCTGCCGCTGATCGCCGACTGTGAACGCGGCGTCGGCCGTCCGGAACGCGCCATCGAGCTGGCCCGCGGCCCAGAGGCGGCGCAGCTCACCGGAGACGACGCCGACGAACTGCGCATCGTCGTTGCCGGCGCCCGCTCGGACCTGGGCCAGCATGAGCAAGCCTTGGCGCTTCTGTCGACACCGCAATTGGATCCGAAGCGCACCGGCCAGACCGCCGCCCGGCTGTTCTACGTCTACGCCGAAACCCTGCTCGCCCTCGGCCGTCAGGACGAGGCGCTGCAATGGTTCATCAACGCCGCGGCCGCCGACACCGAGGGTGTGACCGACGCCGAAGAGCGGATCACGGAGCTGGCATAACGTGAATACCCTTGCGCAGGACCATGATTGCTTGCTGCTCGATCTCGACGGCACGGTCTTTCGCGGCCATGAACCCACACCAGGCGCGGTCGAAACGCTCGCCGTAGTCGGTTCGCGTGCGCTGTTCGTGACAAACAATGCCTCCCGCGGACCCGCAGAAGTCGCACAGCACCTGTGCGAGATGGGCTTTACGGCTGAGCCCGACGACATCGTCACCAGCGCCCAAACCGCCGCGCGCCTGCTGCAGGAGCAGTTGGAGCCCGGTGCTGCGGTTCTCATCGTCGGCACCGAATCGCTGGCCGCTGAAGTACGAAACGTGGGTCTCAAACCAGTCCGGCAGTGGTCGGACGGGCCGGACGCAGTGGTGCAGGGACATTCGCCGCAGACAGGCTGGCCCGACCTCGCCGAAGCGGCCCTGGCAATCCGCGGCGGCGCACTGTGGGTCGCGGCCAACGTCGACCTGACATTGCCGTCCGAGCGGGGCCTTCTGCCGGGTAACGGCTCGATGGTTGCCGCTTTGCGCGCAGCCACCGACAGCGAGCCACAGGTCGCCGGAAAGCCGGAGCCCACGCTGTTGACGGATGCCTTGGCCCGTGGCGATTTTCACAACCCGCTGGTGGTCGGAGATCGACTCGACACCGACATCGCCGGGGCCAACGCGGCCGGTCTGCCCAGCCTGCTTGTGCTGTGCGGCGTCAGTACCGCCGGCGACGCAGTGCGCGCGGCCGTCGCCGAGCGGCCCAATTACATTGCCGCCGACCTCCGCTCGTTGTACGCCCCCGCGGACGGCCTGCGCGTCGGGCCACACCCGGCGTGGAACGTCGACGTCGGCCCATCGGCGGTCACCGTGCTGTCAACCGGCCGGGACCCGGGGGATCCGCTGTCGGTGGTCCGTGCCACGGCCGACGCGGCGTGGAACGCCGGGCTCGACACGCGCCCCGTCACGCTGTTGGCGGGTGACGACACCGCGCGACAGGCCATGGAACGCTGGTCCATGCTCACCCCCGCGAATCGACTAGCGTGAATACCGCTATGAGTACCGACCCTGACCAGATCCGCGCCCAGATCGCGGAACTGCTGGCTGATGTGCCCGACCCCGCGGCGGAGGGCTCGAACTTCGCCACCCTCGCCGATTCCGACATCGACACCATCGCGGCTCGGCTCGAGGAGGCCCACGAGCTGCTGGTGCGTGCGCTGGAATCGGTCGAGAAGGGCTGACCACACGTGACCCGGCGGGCTCGTGTTGACGCCGAGCTGGTCCGACGCGGCCTCGCGCGCTCGCGACAGCAGGCCGCGGAGCTGATCGGCGCCGGGCGCGTCAGCATCGACGGCATGCCCGCCGCCAAGCCCGCGACGGCCATCGCCGTCAGCGCTGCGCTCACCGTCGAAGGCGCCGATGAACGCAGCTGGGTGTCGCGCGGCGCCCACAAGCTGATCGGCGCCCTGGAGGCCTTCGGGTTGGCGGTGGACAAGCGACGCTGCCTGGACGCCGGCGCCTCGACCGGGGGCTTCACCGAGGTGCTGCTCGACCGAGGTGCGCGCGAGGTGGTCGCGGTCGACGTCGGCTACGGCCAGCTGGCCTGGTCACTGCGCAACGACCCCCGCGTCACCGTCATGGAACGCACCAACGTGCGTGAGCTGACCGCCGACGCCATCGGCGGGCCGGTCGACCTTGTGGTGGCCGACCTGTCGTTCATCTCGTTGACGACGGTATTGCCCGCGCTGACATCGTGCGCGTCGGATAACGCCGATATCGTTCCCATGGTGAAGCCGCAGTTCGAGGTCGGCAAGGATCGAGTGGGCGCGGGTGGCGTGGTCTCCGACCCGCAATTGCGCGCGGACGCGGTGCTCACGGTCGCCCGACGCGCGGCCGCGCTGAATTGGCACACCGTCGGCGTCACAGCCAGCCCGTTGCCCGGCCCGTCCGGCAACGTCGAATACTTCCTGCACCTACGGACGCGCACCGAAAACCCTCTGGAGGGCGAGCTTCTCGAGGTTGTCGTGCGCCAAGCAGTCTCGGAGGGTCCGCAATGACGTGCGATCGCACCATCTTGCTGGTGGTGCACACCGGGCGCGACGAGGCCACCGAGGTTGCCCGCCGAGTGGAAAAAGTGCTCGGCGACAACGGCATTGGTCTCAAGGTTCTGTCAGCGGAAGCCGTCGACCGCGGCCCGCTGCACCTTGCGCCTGACGACATGCGCGCGCTGGGAGTCGAAATCGAGGTGGTGGACGCCGACGAGCGCGCCGCCGAAGGATGCGAACTGGTCCTCGTTCTCGGGGGCGACGGTACGTTCCTTCGCGCCGCCGAATTGGCCCGCAACGTCGAAATCCCGGTGCTCGGTGTCAATCTGGGGCGTATCGGCTTCCTGGCAGAGGCCGAGGCCGACTCGATCGACAGCGTGCTCGAGCGTGTCATCAAACGCGACTACCGCGTCGAAGAACGCATGACGCTCGACGTCGTCGTCCGCGTCAAGGGCGAGATCGTGCACCGCGGCTGGGCGCTCAACGAGGCCAGCCTGGAGAAGGGGCCACGCCTCGGCGTTTTGGGAGCGGTGCTGGAAGTCGACGGCCGGCCAGTCTCGGCGTTCGGCTGCGACGGCGTGCTGGTCGCGACACCCACCGGCTCCACTGCATGGGCGTTCTCCGCGGGCGGACCGATCGTGTGGCCGGACCTCGACGCAATCCTGGTGGTACCCAATAACGCTCACGCGCTGTTTGCCCGGCCGATGGTCACCAGCCCCAATGCCGCCATTGCGATCGAAGTCGAGGCCGGCGGCCATGACGCACTGGTGTTCTGCGACGGCCGTCGTGAAATGGCGGTCCCCGCGGGTGGCCGGCTGGAGGTGACGCGCTGTGGCATCCCGCTCAAGTGGGTGCGGCTGGACAGCGCGCCGTTCACCGACCGCCTGGTGCGCAAGTTCCGGTTGCCGGTCACGGGGTGGCGCGGACAGTAGTGCTATCCGAGATCCGTATCGAGTCGTTGGGCGCCATCAGCACCGCCACCGCCGAGTTCGACCGCGGGCTCACTGTGCTGACCGGCGAGACCGGCACGGGCAAGACAATGGTCGTCACCGGCTTGCACCTGCTGGGCGGCGGGCGCGCCGACGCGACTCGAGTGCGCTCTGGAGCTGACCGCGCGGTGGTCGAAGGCCGGTTCACCACAAGCGAACTCGGCAACGGCGTGACCTCGCAGGTCGACGAGATCCTCGACTCCTCAGGCGCCGAACGTGACGACGACGGCAGCGTCATCGCCGCGCGGTCAGTGAGCCGCGACGGACCGTCGCGCGCCTACCTCGGCGGGCGCAGCGTCCCGGCGAAGTCGTTGAGCGCCTTCACCACCGAGCTGCTCACGCTGCACGGGCAGAATGACCAGCTTCGCCTGATGCGGCCCGACGAGCAGCGGGGGGCGCTGGACCGGTTCGCCGATGTCGAACGGCAACTCAAGCGCTACCGCACAGTCCGCGACGACTGGCTGGCGGCTCGCCGCGATCTACACGACCGCAAACAGCGGGCACGGGAGCTGGCCCAGGAAGCCGACCTTCTCAAGTTCGGGCTCACCGAGATCGACACTGTCTCACCGCAACCCGGAGAGGACGATGCACTCGTCGATGACATCCGGAGACTGTCGGAGCTCGATGCGTTGCGCGAAGCCGCCCAAAGCGCCAAGACCGCGCTGGCCGGTGTGCTCGACGGCGACCCGTCGCCCGACCCGGTGTCGGCGGCCGACGGTGTCGGACACGCCAAGTCCGCGCTGGAGGGCACCGACGATTCCGCGCTACAGGCCCTGGCGGAACAGCTTGCGGGCGCCCTGGCGGTGATCACCGATGTGGCAGGCGAGCTCGGTGACTTCCTCTCGGAATTGCCCAGCGATGCAAGCACATTGGAAACAAAGCTGGCCCGTCAGGGTGAGCTGCGTACGCTCACCCGCAAGTACGCCACCGACATCAACGGGGTTCTAGAGTGGGCCCGCGAATCACGTGATCGACTGGCGCAGCTCGATGTGTCGGAGGAGGCGCTTGCCGGTCTGGAACGCCGGGTCGACGAGCTTCAGGCCCAAGTCGTCACCGCCGCAACCGAACTCACCAAGGCGCGGACCAAGGCCGCCAAAGGTCTGTCAAAGGCGGTGACCGCGGAACTGTCCGGTCTGGCGATGGCCGACGCGGAGTTCACCGTGTCCGTCGCGCCACTTCCCGCGCGCGCCGACGACTCGGCTCCTGTCACCCTGCCGTCCGGCGCCACCGTGCACGCCGGCCATGACGGGTTCGATGCCGTCGAGTTCGGTTTCGCCGCGCACCGCGGCACCGATGTGCTGCCCCTGAGCAAGAGCGCGTCGGGAGGTGAACTGTCGCGCGTCATGCTCGCGCTCGAGGTGGTCTTGGCCGCATCCGTCGAGGGCACCACGATGGTGTTCGACGAGGTCGACGCGGGCGTCGGCGGTCGCGCCGCGGTGCAGATCGGGCGCCGGCTGGCCCGGCTGGCCCGCACCCATCAGGTCATCGTCGTCACCCACCTGCCCCAGGTCGCTGCCTACGCCGATGTGCACCTCGCCGTCGACGGCGGTGGCCGCAACAAGGCCAGCGGGGTGCGCCGCCTCGACGAAGACGACCGCGTCGCCGAATTGGCGCGCATGCTGGCCGGGCTGGGGGAATCCGACAGTGGTCGCGCGCACGCACGCGAATTGCTCGAGGCGGCCCAGAAAGAACGCACAAGCGATTGACGGGTCACGGCCCCAGCACGGTGTCGATCAGGCCTGTGATGAACGTCGAGTCGAGGGCGTCGTCGGTCATCAGCCGGCGATAGAACACCGCACCCGATAACGCCTCGGATGCGGCGTCCGCATCGATGCGCTCCGGAAATTGCCCACTCGCAACACCTGCCGCGATCGTCTCGGTCAGCCGCCGGCGCCGTCGCGCCGAGTACGCGTGGAAGAACTCGCGCACACCGGGATCGATGTCGGTGGCATGGACCAGCGCGGGGATACAGGCGGACACCGGTGAATCGGTCAGCGCCCGCGCAAGGTGATTCAGCAGCAACTCGACACGCTCTCGGGCGGTGCGCGCGACAAGTTCGCGGTTCGGGTCGGGTTGCACGTTGAGGGTTTCAAGAGCGTCGGCGATCAGCGCGGCCTTATCGGGCCAGTGCCGGTACACCGTGCTTCGGCCGACTCCGGCCCGCGCCGCGACCGCTTCCATCCGGAAGCCGGCGTAACCCACGCTCGCGAACTCTTCGAGGGCCGCGCGGCAGATGACGCGTCGCGAGTGGCTGACACGCGGATCGGGGTGACGGATATGGGACACTTCTGTATCATAACTTGAAGGAGGTGCAATTATGTCCGATATCAGCGTTCGCTACATCGTCGACGATGTCGATGCTGCGGTGGACTTCTACACGTCCCAACTCCAGTTCGAGGTGTCGATGCGCCCCGGCCCGGGTTTCGCCATGCTGCGCCGCGGTGAGTTGCGGCTGTTGCTGAACTCGCCAGGCGGCGGGGGAGGCGCCGGCCAGACACTGACCGACGGCAGCCGGCCAGAGCCCGGCGGCTGGAACCGATTTCAGCTGCAGGTCGACGATCTGGACGACGCCATGGCGACCCTGCGGAAGGCCGACGTGGACTTTCGCGGCGATGTGATCACCGGCAGGGGTGGCCGCCAGGCGCTCGTCGTCGACCCCGCGGGCAACCTCGTGGAGCTGTTCGAGGCATACAAATAGGCCTGTTGCCGGTGTGGCAAAAGGTACTTCTGGGGCTGGTGTTACGGCGCGCCTCCCAGATTTGGGAGCCGTTCCTCGACAGAATCGGCCCCATGAAGATGTCAGCGCTGCTAACCCGCAATGCCAGCTCACGGCCGGGAATCACCGGCACTGCCCGAGTTGACCGCGACATCGAACGGCTACTGCGACGCGTGACCCCCGGCGACATCGTCGTCATCGACGCGCTGGACTTGGACCGCATCACGGCGGATGCTCTGGTCGAAGCGAACGTCGCCGCAGTCGTCAACGCGTCGCCGTCGATCTCGGGCCGCTACCCCAACCTCGGTCCCGAGGTGCTCGTCGCCAACGGAGTCACGCTGATCGACGACACCGGCCCGGAGGTCTTCAAGAAGGTCAAGGACGGAGCGCGTGTCCGGCTCCACGAGGGCGGCGTGTATTCCGGCGACCGCCGGCTGATCCTCGGCGCCGAGCGCACCGACCACGAGATCCACGAGCTGATGCACGAGGCCAAGAGCGGTCTTGTCGCTCATCTCGAAGCGTTTGCGGGCAACACCATCGAATTCATCCGCAGTGAGAGCCCGCTGCTGATCGACGGCATCGGCATTCCCGACATCGAAGCCGACCTCAGCCGTCGCCACGTGGTCATCGTGGCCGAGGAACCCGACGCGGCCGCCGACCTGAAGGCGCTCAAGCCGTTCATCAAGGAGTACCAGCCGGTCCTGGTGGGCGTCGGCACCGGAGCGGACGTGCTGCGTAAGGCCGGGTACCGCCCGGCTCTCATCGTCGGCGATCCGGACAAGATGAGTGCCGAAGTGCTGCGGTGCGGAGCGCAGGTGGTGCTGCCTGCCGACGCCGACGGGCATGCCGCGGGGCTCGAACGGATCCAGGACCTCGGCGTCGGAGCGATGACGTTCCCTGCCGCGGGTTCGGCCGCCGATCTCGCTCTGCTGTTGTGCGATCACCACGGCGCGTCGTTGATCGTCACCGCCGGCCACACCGCCAGCATCGAGGAGTTCTTCGACCGGTCCCGGCAACAAAGCAACCCGTCGACCTTCCTGACCCGGCTCAAAGTGGGCGAGAAGCTTGTCGACGCGAAAGCCGTTGCAACCCTGTACCGCAGCCGGGTGTCGGGTGGCGCCATCGCAATGCTGGTGCTGGCAATGCTGATCGCGGTGATCGTCGCGCTGTGGGTGTCACGCGCCGACGCCGCCTTGCTCGATTGGGTCGTCGACTACTGGAACCGGTTCTCGCTGTGGGTCCAGAGTTGGGTCACCTAAGGGATCGATGAGCGCTTGCGCGAAGAGCGAAGAGAATCGATGAGCGCTTGCGCGAAGAGCAGACAGAATCGATGAGCGCTTGCGCGAAGAGCAGAAGGTGAAGTCTTGATTTCATTACGTAGCCACGCGATTTCACTCGCAGCGGTGTTTCTGGCGCTCGCCATCGGAGTGGCGCTGGGTTCTGGTCTGCTGTCCAACACGCTGCTGTCCGGCCTGCGCGAGGACAAACAGGACATGCAGAACGAGATCAACACGCTCACCGACGACAAGAACCGCCTCAACGAAAAGCTCAACGCGGCAGGTGAATTCGATGCCCAGATGTCGCCACGCGTCCTGCGCGACACCTTGGCGGACAAGTCGGTGGTGGTGTTCCGCACCCCTGACGCCAGCGATGGCGACGTCGAGGCGCTGTACCGGCTGGTGGGGCAGGCCGGCGGAACCGTGACTGGGACGGTGGCGCTGACGCAGGAGTTCGTCGACGCCAACTCCGCCGAGAAGCTGCTGTCGGTGGTCAACTCACCGATCGTGCCCGCCGGGAAACAACTGAGCACCACGTCGGTGGATCAGGGGTCGCAGGCCGGCGACCTGTTGGGCATCTCCCTGCTGATCGACAAAGACCCGAAGGTGCAGGTGGTCGACGACGCTGCGCGTGACGCGGTGTTGGGCGCGCTGCGCGACACCGGGTTCGTGACGTATGGCAATCAACACATCGGCGCCGCGAACACCGCGCTCATCGTGACGGGCGGTGGCCTGGGCGACGACGCCGGGAACCGCGGCGCCACCGTCGCCCGGTTCGCGGCCGGTCTGGCCCCACACGGCGCGGGCACGGTCCTCGTCGGCAGGGACGGCTCAGCGACCGGCACCGCAGCTGTGGCCGTGACCAGATCTGATGCCGCGCTGAGCGCCGCGGTCAGCACCGTCGACGACGTGGACAGCGAGTCCGGCCGGATCACCACGGTGCTGGCCCTGAGCGATCTGATCAACGGCGGACGGCCCGGGCAGTACGGCATCGGCCAAGGAGCGTCGTCGGTAACCATCCCGCAATAGTCGAGGCGGGCGTGTCAGCGACGGCTTGTCGGCGTCGGTGTTAAGGTTGGGTTCCGTGGGTCGGCAGGCCCCAGCTATTCACAGCGAGCCCCTGCCCGTCGTCACGGAGGTTGCTCTTGCCGTCGTTACGCAAGCACCCACAAACCGCCACGAAGCATCTATTCGTAACGGGCGGCGTCGTTTCTTCCCTAGGCAAAGGCCTAACGGCGTCCAGCCTCGGACAGTTGCTGACCGCGCGGGGTCTGCAGGTGACGATGCAGAAGCTCGACCCCTACCTCAACGTCGACCCGGGCACCATGAACCCGTTCCAGCACGGCGAGGTGTTCGTCACCGAGGACGGCGCGGAGACCGACCTCGACGTCGGGCACTACGAACGGTTCCTTGACCGCAACCTGTCCGGCTCGGCGAATGTCACCACGGGCCAGGTGTATTCGACGGTGATCGCCAAGGAGCGGCGCGGCGAGTACCTCGGCGACACGGTCCAGGTCATCCCGCACATCACCGACGAGATCAAGAACCGCATCCTGGCGATGGCCCAGCCCGACGCCGATGGCCACCGGCCTGATGTGGTGATCACCGAGATCGGCGGCACGGTGGGTGACATCGAGTCGCAGCCGTTCCTCGAGGCGGCCCGCCAGGTGCGCCACGATGTCGGCCGCGACAACGTGTTCTTCCTGCATTGCTCGCTGGTGCCGTACATGGCGCCGTCCGGCGAGCTCAAGACCAAGCCGACCCAGCACTCGGTGGCGGCCCTGCGCAGCATCGGTATCACGCCAGACGCGTTGATCCTGCGCTGCGACCGCGACGTGCCCGAACCGCTGAAGAACAAGATCGCGCTGATGTGCGACGTCGACGTCGACGGGGTGATCTCCACACCTGACGCGCCGTCGATCTACGACATCCCCAAGGTGCTGCATCGCGAGGAACTCGACGCCTATGTGGTGCGCCGGCTGAACCTGCCGTTCCGCGACGTCGACTGGACGCAGTGGAACGATCTGCTCGAGCGTGTGCACGAGCCCCACGAGACCGTGCGGATCGCGTTGGTGGGTAAGTACATCGACCTCTCCGACGCCTACCTGTCGGTCGCCGAGGCGCTGCGCGCCGGCGGCTTCAAGCACCGGGCCAAGGTCGAGATGCGGTGGGTGGCCTCCGACGACTGCGAGACCGAGAACGGCGCGGCGGCAGCGCTGGCCGACGTGCACGGTGTGCTGATTCCCGGCGGTTTCGGCATCCGGGGTATCGAGGGCAAGATCGGCGCCATCTCCTATGCCCGCAAGCGGGGGCTGCCGGTTCTCGGGCTGTGCCTGGGGCTGCAGTGCATCGTCATCGAAGCGGCCCGCACCGTGGGGCTCACCGAGGCCAACTCGGCGGAGTTCGATCCCAAGACGCCGGACCCGGTGATCTCCACGATGGCCGACCAGCGCGACGCCGTCGCCGGCGAGGCCGATCTCGGCGGCACCATGCGGCTCGGCGCATACCCAGCGGTTTTGGAGTCGGGTTCCATTGTGGCGCAAGCGTATGGCGCGACGGAGGTATCCGAACGGCACCGCCACCGCTACGAGGTCAACAACGAATACCGTGACCGCATCGCGCAGAGCGGTCTGCGGTTCTCCGGTACCTCACCGGACGGTCACCTGGTGGAGTTCGTCGAGTACACGGCCGATGCTCACCCCTTCATCGTCGGGACCCAGGCTCACCCAGAGCTCAAGAGCAGGCCCACCCGACCGCATCCGCTGTTCGTCGCGTTCATCGGCGCGTCGCTGAACTACAAGGCAGAGGAACGCCTGCCGGGCATGGACATTCCGGAGCATGCGAACGGAGCCGAGCATCCCGACGACGTCGGGCAACTGCTGCAAGAGCCCGCGACCCGTGGCTGACCACGATTTCGAGACGGTCGCATCCGAAACCATTTACGTCGGAAAGATTTTCGCCCTACGCGCCGACGAAGTGCGCATGCCCGGCGGCAACATCGCCCGACGTGAAGTCGTCGAGCACTACGGCGCGGTTGCCGTTCTCGCAATGGACGACGACCGCAACGTCATCCTGGTGTACCAATACCGGCATCCGTTCGGCCGGCGGCTGTGGGAACTGCCCGCAGGCCTGCTGGACCTGGGTGGCGAACCGCCGCACATCACGGCGGCGCGTGAGCTGAAGGAAGAGGCCGGACTCGCGGCGACCACCTGGCATACGCTCGTCGACCTGGACTCGGCGCCGGGTTTCTCCGACGAGAGCGTCCGGGTGTATCTGGCGACCGGGCTGACCGACGTCGGGCGCCCAGTTGCTCACGACGAAGAAGCCGACCTCACGTTGCGATGGGTTCCCCTCGCAGAAGCCAGGCAAATGGTGCTGTCCGGTGAGATTGCCAATTCCATTGCGGTGGCCGGGATTCTGGCCGCCCACACCGTCACCGACGTGGCATCACTGCGGCCCGTTGACGCACCGTGGACCGACCGGCCAACAGCTTTCGGGCGCCGGAAGGGCCACTGATGACGACCTCGTCTTCTCTACGCGCAAGCGACTCATCGACCTTCCGCGTCGCCCTCGATGATCAGCTCCAGGGGTACCTCGACCACCTGACCATCGAACGCGGCGTGGCCGCCAACACGTTGAGCTCTTACCGCCGCGACCTGCGCCGCTACAGCGAGCACCTGTCGTCGCGCGGCATCGACGATCTGGCCAAGGTGACCGAGGCCGACGTGAGCGACTTCCTCGTGTCGCTGCGCCGCGGAGATCCCGACACGGGCACCGCTCCGCTGTCGGCGGTGTCCGCGGCCAGGACGCTGATCGCGGTGCGCGGGTTGCACCGCTTCGCCGCGTCCGAGGGACTCACCGACCTCGACGTGGCCCGCGCGGTCAAACCGCCGACCCCGAGCCGGCGGCTGCCCAAGAGCCTGACGGTCGACGAGGTGCTGGCGCTGCTGGACGGCGCAGGCGGCGACAGCGAGGTGGACGGGCCGCTTACACTGCGCAACCGGGCGCTGCTGGAGCTGCTGTATTCGACGGGGGCGCGGATCTCCGAGGCGGTCGGCCTCGACGTCGACGACGTCGACACCACCGCGCGCTCGGTGCTGTTGCGTGGCAAGGGCGGCAAGCAGCGACTGGTGCCGATCGGTCGGCCCGCGGTCAGCGCGCTGGACGCCTATTTCGTGCGCGGACGCCCGGAGCTGGCTCGCCGCGGCAAAAGTACCCCGGCGATCTTCCTCAACGCGCGCGGTGGGCGGCTGTCGCGCCAGAGCGCGTGGCAGGTGCTGCAGGACGCGGCAGAACGTGCCGGCATCAAAGCGGCGGTGTCACCGCACGTGTTGCGGCACTCGTTCGCGACCCATCTGCTCGACGGTGGCGCCGACGTCCGCGTGGTGCAGGAACTGCTCGGCCACGCATCAGTGACGACGACGCAGATCTACACCATGGTCACCGTGCACGCGCTGCGAGAAGTATGGGCGGGGGCGCACCCGCGGGCGCGTTGAACGCTCCCGCACCCCTGACCGTTGGACCTTGGTATGAGCGAGTATGACGTTGCGGTGATCGGCGCGGGCCCTGGCGGCATAGCGGTGGCGCTCAGTCTGCGCGACCGCGGCGTGCGCCCACTGCTGATCGACCGGGCCGACGAAGTCGCCTCCTCGTGGAGGAGTCGCTACGACCGGCTCAAACTCAACACCGGCAGACCGTTCTCGCACCTGCCTAAGCGGCCGTACCCCAAGGGCACCCCGATGTTCCCGAGCCGCGACGACGTCATCGCCCACCTCGATCGGCATGCCCGCGAGAGCGGGATCGAGCTACGGCTGGCCACCGAGGTCCATCGCATCGATCGCCGGACGCCCGGCTGGCGGCTACACACGTCGGCGGGCAACATCGATGCGCGTCAAGTCGTGGTGGCCAACGGAAATCAGCACACCCCGCGCATTCCCCACTGGCCGGGCGCCGGCGGGTTCACGGCCGAGATCCTGCACTCGTCGGGGTACCGCAACCCGGGCCCGTACCGGGGCAGGAACGTGTTGGTCGTTGGCGCCGGATCGTCGGGCATGGAGATCGCGCACGACCTCGCAACCGGTGGGGCGGCGAAGGTCTGGCTGGCGGTGCGGACGCCGCCCAACATCATGTTGCGTTCACTGCCCGGCGGGCTGCCCGGCGATCTGATCTCGCGGCCGCTGTTTCGCGTGCCCGTTCGGTTCGCCGACGCGATCAGCGGGCTGGCGCGCCGAAAGAACCTCGGCGACCTCAGCGAGTTCGGGCTGCCGATGCCGGCCGAAGGAACGTTCTCGCGGGTGAAACGCCTCGATCAGGTGCCTGCACTGGTCGACATGGACGTCATCGAGGCCATCAAGGATCGGTCCATCGAAGTCGTCCCGACCGTCGAGTCCTTCGACGGCGACAACGTGGTTCTCGTCGGAGGAACCCGAGTCGACCCGCGCGCGGTCGTACTGGCGACCGGCTACCGGCGTGGCCTGGAACCACTGGTCGGTCATCTCGGCGTGCTCGATGCGAACGGTAAGCCCGCGGTGGTGGGGGAACGCTCCGCCGCCGCGGGCCTGCGTTTCATCGGCTTCGAGATCCGGCCGTCGTTGATCGGTTATATGGGCAAGCAGTCGGTGCGGATCGCGAAGCGGATCACGGCTGAGTTGCACCGCCGTTGATTCTGCGTCTATGGCGACAAGGTCCGAGATAGCCTCGCCGTCAGCGCAGAATCAACAGGGGAGGATCGGATGACGTGCGTCTCTGCTAACGGCGTCGAGCTGGACTGCGATGCCAGCGGCTCGGGAGAAGCGGTTGTGTTTGTCCACGGCGCGGGCTTCGTTGACGCCTTTCTTCCGTTGACGAGCGAGCCATCCATGCGGGATCACTACCGCGCCATCCGATACAGCAGGCGCGGGCATGCGGGCAGCTCCCACACGACGGGCCAGGTCGCAATCGCAGATCATGCGGCCGATTGCCGCGGGTTGCTCGCAGCTCTGGGCGTCGAGAAGGCCCATGTGGTGGGCCACTCGTATGGCGGTTGCGTCGCACTTCAGTTGGCGAGTGACGCGCCCGACGTGGTACTCACCCTCGCGCTGTTCGAGCCGGCGCTGCTAAATGTTCCCAGTGGTCGGCAGTTCGGCGAGAACCTGGCCGCAATCATGCAGAAGTACGGGGCGGGCGATCGAGCTGGAGCGTGCGACGCCTTCTATACATTGGCCGGTGGCCCGGACTGGCGCGTCGAGGTGAGCCGCACGATCCCAGGCGGGCCCGAACAGGCCGCCCAAGATGTGGCCACCCTGTTCGAGTCGGATCTGCCATCCCTTGCGGCCTGGCAGTTCGGGGCGGAGGAAGCCGCGCGGATCCACCAGCCGGTGCTCTGTCTGGTCGGCGCCGAGACGGCGCCGCTGTTCGGCGAAGGCCGCGATCTCGTGCACTCCTGGCTTCCGCAGACCGAGGACGGCGTACTACCGGCCGCGAATCACCTGCTCCAAGTGCAGCAACCAGCTGCCGCGGCGTTACTGCTCGCTGACTTTCTCAAGCGTCACCGCGCCTGAGGACGCGTTTCAGCCCAGGTATTCGGACTCGAGCACGATGTCGGGGACCAGCGTCTGGTATTCGCCGTGCGCCTTGTGTTCGACGGTGTTGAACAGCTTGCCTTGCTGCTGGTTCATGTACTCGCGGTACTTGGGCGAGCCGGGAATGAGCATGTTGTCGGCGACCACGATGGATCCGCGGTGCAGCCATTCGCGGTCGAGGATGCTCTGCAGATCCGGTAGATACGAGGTCTTTTCGTGGTCGATGAACAGCAAGTCGAGCTTGCGTGCGGCGAAGCCGTGTTCGTTGGCCAACGCGTCGAGGGTGCGGCCGCCATCGCCGATGGTGCCGACGACGCACGTGATGCGGTCGGACACACCGGCGTGCGCCCAGATGCGGCGGGCGACCTGGGCATTGTCCTCGGCCAGTTCGACCGAGTAGACCTTCGCGGCGGGCGCGGCGCGGGCGATACGCAGCGCGCTGTAACCGCAGTACGTGCCCAGTTCAAGCGCGAGTCCGGTGTTGGCCCGGCGCGCCGCGGCGTCCAGCAGTTCACCCTTCTCGTCGCCGATGTTGATCAAGAACGATTTCTCGTAGGCGTACTTGTCGATGGTCGCGATCACGTCGTCGAGGTCGCCTTTGCGGGCGTTGGCTTCCACATAGTCGGCGGCGGCCGCCTCGCGTCCGTCGCCGATCTGACCGGTCTTGGAGATATTGCGGACGCCGATCGCCATGCGAATGAACGACCAGCGAAGCAGTGGCATCCGCTGCTTTAAGCCCATGGTGAGAGCCTAGGCGCGCGGCGCGGTCAAGCAGTCGCCACGTTGCCCGCGGGTCTGCCAGTCCAGGCTGGCCCGCCCCGTTAAACTTGCCCGGATGTCCGCCATGCCTGTGGGTTGCCTGACCAGCGATGGTCGGGCATGACCGACGACGGGAGCGGCGCTGACCCGCCCGAACAGGCTGGTCTGACGGGCCGCGCGCCGCGCCGCATTCCCGAGCCGAAACCCAAGAGTGTGCACGGTCCGGCCAAGGTCATCGCGATGTGCAACCAGAAGGGCGGCGTCGGCAAGACGACCTCGACCATCAACCTGGGCGCCAGCCTCGCCGAATACGGCCGCAGGGTGTTGCTGGTGGACCTCGACCCGCAGGGCGCGTTGTCGGCGGGGTTGGGTGTGCCGCACTACGAACTCGACCACACGATCCACAATCTGCTGATCGAGCCTCGGGTGTCGATCGACGAGGTGCTGATCCACACCCGAGTCCCGGGTATGGACCTGGTGCCCAGCAACATCGACTTGTCGGCGGCGGAGATCCAGCTGGTCAACGAGGTGGGCCGCGAGCAGTCGCTGGCGCGCTCGCTGTATCCGGTGCTGGACCGCTACGACTACGTACTCATCGACTGCCAGCCGTCGCTGGGCCTGCTCACGGTGAACGGGCTGGCCTGCAGCGACGGCGTGATCATCCCGACCGAGTGTGAGTACTTCTCGCTGCGCGGTCTGGCGTTGCTGACCGATACCGTCGACAAAGTGCGCGACCGGCTCAACCCGAAGTTGAGCATCAGTGGCATTCTGATCACCCGATACGACCCGCGCACCGTCAATTCGCGCGAAGTGATGGCCCGCGTTCTTGAGCGGTTCGGCGACCTGGTGTTCGACACCGTCATCACTCGCACGGTGCGCTTCCCCGAGACCAGTGTCGCTGGCGAGCCGATCACCACGTGGGCGCCGAAATCCGGTGGCGCCGAGGCATATCGGTCGTTGGCGCGTGAGGTCATCGACCGGTTTGGCGCGTGACCGACCCTGTGACACAGGCCGGAGCCGCGGCGGCGGCGACATCAAGCTCCGAGCAGTCTGAACAGAGCGGCTTCCAGGTCCGGCTGAGCAACTTCGAGGGTCCGTTTGATCTGCTTCTGCAGCTGATCTTCGCGCACCGGCTCGACGTCACCGAGGTGGCGCTGCACCAGGTGACCGACGATTTCATCGCCTACACCAAGACGATCGGTCGCCAGCTCGAGCTGGATGAGACGACGGCGTTCCTGGTCATCGCGGCGACGCTGCTCGACCTGAAGGCGGCGCGGCTGCTTCCGTCCGGCGAGGTTCATGACGAGGAGGACCTGGCGCTGCTCGAGGTGCGCGACCTGCTGTTCGCGCGGCTGCTGCAGTACCGGGCGTTCAAGCATGTCGCGGTGATGTTCGCCGAGCTCGAAGCCGCGGCGCTGCGCAGCTACCCGCGATCGGTGTCGTTGGAGGCGTGTTACGCAGACCTGCTGCCTGAGGTGATGCTCGGCGTCGACGCCGATAGCTTTGCTCAGATCGCGGCGGCGGTGTTCACCCCACGGCCGGTACCGACGGTGAAGACCGATCACCTCCACCAGGTGATCGTGTCGGTGCCCGAGCAGGTCGGCAACCTGATGGCGTTGTTGGAGAGCCGCGGAGTGGGGCAGTGGGCGTCGTTTTCTGAGCTGGTCGCCGACTGCAGCGCGCCGATCGAGATCGTCGGCCGGTTCCTGGCGCTGCTCGAGCTGTATAGGGCGCGGGCGGTAGCATTCGACCAATCAGAAGCGCTTGGTGTGCTCCAGATTTCGTGGACCGGAGAACGACCAACCAACGATCATCTGGCAACCGCTGACGCAGAAGAAGTAGACGGTAATGACTGACGACGTTCCGACCGACATCCCGACCGAGATTCTGACGGATCTCGACCTCGGCATCGATGTCGCAACCGAGCCGGAACTCGAGGATGCCGACCTCGGCGCGGTGCTCGAGGCGCTGCTGCTGGTGGTGGATACCCCGGTGACGGTGGACGCGCTCGCCGTCGCGACGGGGCAGCCGGCCTACCGGGTGGCGGCCAAACTGAACCTGATGGCCGAGGAGCTGACCGCCCGCGACAGCGGTATCGACCTGCGCGAAGCCGGCGGCGGCTGGCGGATGTACACCAGGGCGCGGTTCGCGCCCTACGTGGAACGGCTGCTGCTCGACGGCGCGCGTTCGAAGCTCACACGTGCCGCTTTGGAGACATTGGCGGTGGTGGCCTACCGTCAGCCGGTGACACGGGCAAGGGTGAGTGCGGTACGCGGCGTCAACGTCGACGCGGTGATGCGCACGCTGCTGGCCCGCGGCCTGATCACCGAGGCGGGCGCGGATGCCGATACCGGCGCGGTCACGTTCGCGACCACCGAGTTGTTCCTGGAGCGGCTGGGCTTGACGTCGTTGGCCGATCTTCCCGATATCGCGCCGCTGTTGCCTGATGTCGACGTCATCGACGATCTGAGTGAATCCCTCGGCGACGAGCCACGTTTCATGAAGCTCAGCGGAGCGCAGGCCGCCGAAGAGCCGATGTCCTTCGACGTGGACCGGGAGTGACATGACTGACTCCGAGGGCGTGCGCTTGCAGAAAGTGTTGTCGCAGGCCGGAATTGCGTCGCGCCGGGTCGCCGAGAAGATGATCTTGGACGGCCGGGTGGAGGTCGACGATCGCATCGTCACCGAGCTGGGTACGCGCGTGGACCCCGATGTGTCGGTGATCCGCGTCGACGGGGCACGTGTGACCCTCGACGACACGCTGGTGCACCTGGCGATCAACAAGCCCAAGGGCATGCACTCGACGATGTCGGACGATCGCGGCAGGCCGTGCGTCGGCGACCTGGTGGAGCATCGAGTTCGGGGAAACAAGAAGCTGTTTCACGTCGGCCGCCTTGACGCCGACACCGAGGGGCTGATGCTGTTGACCAACGACGGCGAGCTGGCTCACCGGTTGATGCACCCGTCGTTCGAGGTGCCGAAGACGTATTTGGCGACGGTGCTCGGCACGGTACCGCGCGGACTGGGCCGCAAGCTGCGCGACGGAATCGAATTGGATGACGGCCCAGCCCATGTCGACGATTTCGCGTTGGTGGACAAGGTCCCTGGCAAGACCTTGGTGCGGCTGACGCTGCACGAGGGTCGCAAGCGGATTGTGCGGCGGCTGCTGGCAGCGGTCGGGTATCCGGTTCAGGAGTTGGTGCGCACCGACATCGGCACGGTGTCGCTGGGCGATCAGCGACCGGGCAGCATTCGGGTGTTGACTCAAAAGGAGCTTGGCGAGTTGTACAAAGCGGTGGGAATGTGACCGACTCGCTCGTCGTGGCCGTCGACGGACCCGCGGGCACCGGAAAGTCCTCGGTGTCACGCGGTTTGGCCCGGTCGCTGGGTGCGCGTTATCTGGACACCGGCGCGATGTACCGGATCGTGACGCTGGCCGTGCTTCGGGCCGGCGTCGAGCTGACCGACACCCCGGCGATCGAAGCGGCCGCCACTGATGTTCCTCTGTCGGTGGGCTATGACCCCGACGAGGACAGCGCTTACCTTGACGCAGAAGATGTTTCGCGCGAGATCCGCGGCGACAAGGTGACCAAGGCGGTGTCAGCGGTATCGGCGGTGCCGGCCGTGCGCGCGCGTTTGGTCGGGCTGCAGCGCGAATTGGCGGCCGGGCCGAGCAGCGTCGTTGTCGAAGGCCGCGACATCGGCACCGTGGTGCTGCCTGACGCCGATGTGAAGATCTTCTTGACCGCGTCGGCCGAGGTGCGGGCACGGCGCCGCAACGACCAGAACGTGGCGTCGGGCCTCGGCGACGACTACGAAGCGGTGCTCGCCGACGTGAAGCGGCGTGACCAGCTGGATTCGACTCGTGCGGTGTCGCCGCTGCGGGCCGCCGATGACGCGCTGGTCGTCGACACCAGCACAATGTCCGAACACGAGGTGATCGCGCATCTGCTCGACCTCGTGCAGCAGCGCGCCGGGGCGCGACGATGAGTGACGGCAGCTGGACGGACGAAGGCGACTGGGAACTCGGCGCCGAAGACGTCGCCGAAGCGATCGAGGAAGCGGCGCCGCCGCCGGTGGTTGCCGTTGTCGGGCGACCCAATGTCGGCAAGTCGACGCTGGTGAACCGGATCCTGGGGCGTCGCGAAGCGGTGGTGCAGGACGTGCCGGGCGTGACGCGCGACCGGGTGTCCTACGACGCGCTGTGGAGCGGGCGGCGGTTCGTCGTACAGGACACCGGTGGTTGGGAGCCCGACGCCAAGGGCCTGCAGCAGCTGGTGGCCGAGCAGGCGTCGGTGGCGATGCGCACCGCGGACGCGATCGTCTTCGTCGTGGACACGGTGGTCGGCGCGACGACGGCCGACGAGGCGGCGGCAAAGCTGTTGCAGCGGTCCGGCAAGCCAGTGTTCTTGGCCGCCAACAAGGTTGACAACGAGCGCGGCGAGGCAGACGCCGCGGAGTTGTGGTCGTTGGGGCTGGGGGAGCCGCATCCGGTCAGCGCGATGCACGGCCGTGGGGTTGCCGATCTGCTTGACTCGGTGGTGGATTCGTTGCCCGCAGTGTCCGAGCTGGCATCGGGCGGCGGTGGCCCGCGGCGAGTTGCGTTGGTGGGCAAGCCGAATGTCGGCAAGAGTTCGTTGTTGAATCGACTGGCGGGCGATCAGCGGTCGGTGGTGCACGATGTCGCGGGCACGACGGTCGACCCGGTGGACTCGCTGATCGAATTGGGCGGCAAGACTTGGCGTTTCGTCGATACCGCGGGCTTGCGACGCAAAGTCGGGCAGGCCAGCGGGCACGAGTTCTATGCATCGGTGCGCACGCACGGCGCGATCGACGCCGCTGAGGTGGTCATCGTGCTGATCGACGGCTCGCAGCCGCTGACCGAACAGGACCAGCGGGTGCTGTCGATGGTGATCGAGGCCGGCCGGGCACTGGTGTTGGCGTTCAACAAGTGGGACCTTGTCGACGAGGACCGCCGCTACGACCTGGAGCGGGAGATCGATCGGGAACTCGCGCAGCTGCAGTGGGCGCAGCGGGTCAACATCTCGGCGATGACGGGCCGGGCGGTGCAGAAGCTGGAGCCGGCGCTGGAGACGGCGTTGGAGTCGTGGGATTCACGGATTTCGACGGGACGGCTGAACACCTTCTTCAAGGAGATCGTCGCGGCGACACCGCCGCCGGTGCGCGGCGGGAAACAGCCGCGGATTCTGTTCGCGACCCAGGCGACCGCGCGGCCGCCGACGTTCGTGCTGTTCACGACGGGCTTCTTGGAGGCCGGGTACCGGCGGTTCCTGGAACGGCGGCTGCGGGAGACGTTCGGATTCGAGGGCAGCCCGATCCGGATCAACGTCAGGGTGCGGGAGAAGCGGGGCGCCCGCTCTCGGTGATCTCGGCGCCGAAGCCGGATTGAAGTCTCGGCGATTCTAAACCTGTAGGTCTGGCACTCTCGCCCCTACTGTGTGCTGATGCCTTTCGACGAAAGCTGTTGTACGCGTTCCTGATACGCGTCCCATCAACGTCGTCTGAAAGCAGCCTTCCTCATGCGTTCGCTTCTCATCTTTACTCTTGTCGGTGTCGGGGCGCAGATCGTCGACGGCGCTCTGGGTATGGCCTTCGGAGTCACCGCCTCGACGCTGTTGGTGCTCAGCGGTGTCGCCTCGGCACAGGCCAGCGCCGCGGTCCATCTCGCGGAGGTCGGCACGACGTTCGCGTCGGGGCTTTCCCACTGGCGGTTCAAGAACATCGACTGGTCGATCGTGGCGAAGCTCGGTGCGCCGGGTGCTGTCGGCGCATTCCTCGGCGCGACGGTGCTGTCGTCACTGTCCACGGAGGATGCGGCGCCCGTGATGGCCGCGATCCTGTTGGCGATTGGTGTCTATGTGCTGCTGCGGTTTTCACTGCGCACGCCGCCAGCTCTGAGCACTGCGGGAACCAAACACGGCGCGAAGTTCCTGGCGCCGCTGGGCGTGTTCGGCGGCTTCATCGACGCTTCCGGTGGCGGCGGATGGGGACCGGTCACCACCAGCACGCTGCTGTCGCAGGGTAAGACCGCGCCGCGCACGGTGATCGGCTCGGTGAGCGCCTCAGAGTTTCTGGTCGCGGTGTCGGCGTCATTGGGATTTCTGGTCGGGCTGCGTGAGGAGTTCCTCGACAACCTGCCGATCGTGCTCGGTCTGGCGTTTGGTGGCGTGATCGCCGCGCCGTTCGCGGCATGGCTCGTCAGCCGGGTCAGTCCTGCGCTGCTCGGCACTGCGGTCGGTGGTGTGATCGTGCTGACCAACTCCCAGAAGCTGGTGAAGTACTTCGGCATCGCGTCGCCGTGGTCGGTGTGGATCTATGCGGGGATCGTGGTTGCGTGGGGCTCGTTCGTGCTGCTGGCCTGGCGTGCCTCGCGGGCGCCGGAATTTGTGCCCGAGGAGCTGGAGGCCGAGGTGGCAGAGGCGAAGGCAGAGCCCGTCGGCGCGGTCGACGAGGCGCCCTAGCGATGTCCTGAATCCGCTGGCACTAGGGTTGCGCTAGTGCCCGTTGTCGACATGATTCTGATCGCGTTGGCGGGCGTCGGGGCGGGTGCGATCAACGCGGTCGTCGGTTCCGGCACCCTGATCACGTTCCCGACCCTGGTCGCGCTGGGCTATCCGCCGGTGACGTCGACGATGTCCAACGCGGTGGGTTTGGTGGCGGGTAGCGCATCGGGGACCTGGGGATACCGGCGAGAACTGCGCGGCCAGTGGAACCGGCTGGCGTGGCAGCTGCCGGCGTCGTTCCTCGGTGCGGGTGTGGGCGCATGGCTGCTGCTGCACCTGCCGGAGAAGGTGTTCACCCAAGTGGTGCCGGTCCTGCTGGTCATCGCGCTGGCGCTGGTGGTGGTTGGCCCGAGAATCCAGGCGTGGGCTCGGAGGCGAGCCGAAGCGGCAGGGCGGTCAGCCGAGCACGTGTCATCGGGGCGGATGGCTGCGCTAGTGATCGCGACGTTCGCGATCGGGGTGTACGGCGGGTACTTCACGGCGGCGCAGGGGATCATGCTGATCGCCGCGATGGGCGCGATGCTGCCGGAGGACATGCAGCGGATGAACGCGGCGAAGAACCTGCTGTCGCTGGTCGTGAATGTTGTTGCGGCGGTGGCGTATACGGTGGTCGCGTTTGACCGGATCAGCTGGCCGGCCGCGGGCTTGATCGCGGCGGGGTCGCTGATCGGCGGTTTCCTAGGAGCGCATTACGGGCGACGGCTGTCGCCGAATGCGCTGCGCGCGGTGATCGTCGTAGTGGGATTAATTGGGCTGTACCGGCTGGTCACGGTGTGAAGGCGGTTTGGAGTCCGGCGGGCGGTTTACGGTAGGCTTTCGACCTGCTGCTGGCGATCCTGGCAGCACCACGGGCTGTGGCGCAGTTTGGTAGCGCACTTGACTGGGGGTCAAGTGGTCGCAGGTTCAAATCCTGTCAGCCCGACCAGAGAAGTAGCAGGTCAGAGGCGGTTTCGGCGAAGGGTCGAGCCGCCTTTTCTGTACCCCGGCGGGGTATGGATGGCAACGCAACCCACTACGGCGCCAGCAACTTGTGGTCCCAGTCCGATGGGTCGGCTGTCGGCTTGGCGAACGCAACCGGGTAATCGCCGAGGCGGATCTGGGTTGTGAGATCACTCGACCCGACAATGAAGTGCACATGCTGCAAGACCTACCGCGCGTCGTTCAGTCGTGTGGTGAGCCGGTCGCGTGTCACCTCTAAGCAGTCGCGCCGTTTGATGCCTGTGCGCTTGACAGTGGGTCCGGTCACGTAGTTGTTCCATATGACGATCTGGTCGTCATCAATCCGCTGCATATACGTACCGTGCGCGACGAAATCGCGGGTCTCCTTGACCCGAAAGAACACGTTCCCGAAATTCGACACGTCAGCTTTGGTCTTGAGTTCCGTCGCGATCGACACCACAAGCCGTGGCCGCTGCTGATCCCGAATGCGGGCGAGAACGTTCTCCTCATCGAGAAACGTCGCCAAGCTGGGCGCGCGCTTAGTCGCGTACATGCCGACCATTTGGGTCTGCTGCACGATCAGGTGACAGTTACGGTCATGCGGCTTGACTGGCCGGTGTGGTCATAATTGCTTCGTATTTCGATCGGGGTCAACCGTCCGAGGGCGGCTTGGCGGCGGCGTCGGTGGTAGGTCCGTTCGATCCAGGTGACGATGGCGATCCTCAGCTTTTCGCGGGTGGCCCAGTGGCGGCGGTCCAGAACGTTCTTCTGCAGCGGGCTGAAGAAGCTCTCCATGGCCGCATTGTCGCCGGCAGCGCCGACGCGGCCCGTAGAGCCGACCATGTCGTAGCGACCCAAGGCGTGGACGAACTTTCGGCTTCGAAATTGGCTGCCGCGGTCGCTGTGCAGAATGCAACCAGCCACCTCACCGCGTCGTGCCACGCATTACTGAGCGCGGTCGTCGCCAACCGGGACTTCATTCGGGAACCGATCGAGGAGCCCACGATGCGGTTGGAGAACACGTCCTTGATCGCACAGAGGTAGAGCTTCGCCTCGTTAGTGCGATGCTCGGTAATATCGCTGAGCCACAACTGATTCGGCTCATCCGCGGTGAAGTCACGCTCGACGAGATCGTCGTGAACCGGTGGCCCGGTCTTGCCGTTCTTGGCGCGCTTGTTGCCGAAGACGCTCCACCACTTGTTCTCGGTACAGATCCGCCAGGCGGTCCGCTCGGCCATTGCCTCACCGGCGTCACGGGCCTCCTCGACCAGGTATCGATACCCGAACTCTGGATCCTCCCCGTGGGCGTCGAACAGTGCATTGGCGCGGTAGGCCTCGACGAGTTCAGCGTCGGTGATGGGGTTGGCCCGCCAGCGGTAGTAGGGCTGGCGGGCGAGCTTGAGTACCCGGCACCGTCACCGCGACGGGAATCCCGTCGGCGGCGAGCTCACCTACGAGCGGGTAGAGCCTTTTCCCGGCAGATTGGCCTGCGACAAATACGCGGTCGCCCGGCGCAGGACCTCGTTCTCCTGCTCCAACAGCTTGATTCGACGCCGCGCCTCGCGCAGCTCCGCGGACTCGCCGGTGCTCTTGCCGGGCTTGGTGCCCTCATCGATATCGGCCTGGCGCATCCACTTGTGCAGCGTCATCGGGTGCACACCGAAATCGGCGGCGATCCGCTCGATCGTCACACCATCATCCCGGTTGCGGGCAACGCGGACGACATCGTCACCGAACTCACGGGGGTAAGGCCTGGGCACAAAGACATCCTTCCAGCCCGCCCATCACGGGCAAGCCAACTCAGATGTCACCTATTTGTGCAGCAGACCCTTCTGGCGCCACGACCTGGGCCTGCAACCACCGGGGGAGGTGCCACCGCCGCCGCCGCGGTTTCGGGCGGTGACTCTGCCGTCGGACAAGCCAGGGGCGCGTGAACCTCTACTGCACTGGTGCCGATTGCCACGGCGACCCGCTCCGGCAACAGCGCTACACGTTCTCGATGGCGGAAGTTATGTGAGCTAGTTGGCCGCCGCTCTCATATCGCCGGATCGCAGACCTGATGTGGTCGCTAGCAACGGTATAGATGTCAACCACAGAACCAACGTCATGCCGTACGCCGCTGTCCTTGCCTTGCTCAAAGGTGGTAACGAACTTGACGCTCTTGCCATTGAGATGCAAACGAATGATCGGCTTACGGTTGTTGTTGTCGAGCAGAATCGCGAAGTACGCCTTCCCGTCGCGATAGTGAATGCGATCAGGAGTCACCTCGGACACCGCGATCGCACGGACGATGTTGAAGCCCTCAAGCTCCTCCTCGGTGGTCACGACATCCGCATCGGTGCGGACTTCGCCGTTCTCAGTCACCTCGGCGACTACGGCCTGGCCGATAGGAGCCTGACCGGGCTGCGGCGGCGTAGGCGGAACCTCAGTCGCGCGGTTCGGATCAGGTGCATCGTCACCCAGAGCCGTCTTCAGTCGGCTGTTGACTTGATCGCCGATGTACTGGTGCAACGCCTTTGCAACCAACGGTCGGAACTGGTCCACGATGCGCTGCGTCGTGCGCCCTTCGTAGATCCGATTCACAAAGAACCGTATCCATTCCTCCGATGGGTCTTTTACTTCGGCAGCGATGATCCGGCGGATACCCCCGATGTACTTGAGTTCTTCGGCGGCGTTGACGACGGAGTCGATGTCAAAGGACTCCTTTGAAAACTTCTGGATCTCCGGTACCAGGGTCCGGTCGATATCCAGAAGGTCGAACACCAGGAACGGCTTCTCATCCATGCGGTTTGGGAGGTCGCCGTCAGTGTAGACGTGGTATTGCTGGCCGTTAGTCAAGATCGCTATGCGGGCCGAAGTGACGGCGAAGTAGCGGAACAGCTGGGAGGCGTACCGCAGTTCCAGTGGGTCGCCGATCTTTTTACACTCCATGAGTATTTGGACTTCGCCGTCCTTCAAGATCGCGTAATCGACCTTCTCGCCCCTTTTCACCCCTACGTCGGCCGTGAACTCGGGTACAACCTCGGAGGGGTCGAACACGTCGTAACCGAGCACGCTCGATATGAAGGGCATTATGAATGCGTTCTTGGTTGCCTCTTCGGTCTCGACGGAGTCCTTTAAGTCGCGAATCTTCTTTGCGATGCTTGCCAGGCCGTCTGAAAACGCCATGCCTTCCCCCTCGTTCTGGTGACCGTCGCAGCAAACTTTAGACGAACTAGGCGACAGAAGCGGCCGATTGCGTTTGCAGGAAAGCACGAGACGGCCCGCCACCGCATGAGCGCGATGGCGGGCCGCTGTGTAGGGCTCCTCCGGCTTTGTCCAACGTTTTGCGCAGTCGCACAATCTTGTCTTCCACCGCGGCGCTGACGGTGTGGGGATTGTGGTGGGGGCGGCGTGAGTGCGGTTCGAAAGCCGCCGCGCCCTCGGTTTCGTAGCGTTTGACCAGTTGCTGCACCCAGTAGTGAGAGACGTCGTAATCGCGGGCGACTTCGCTTTTGCTGCGGCCTTCCAGCACGACCGCGGTGATGACGAGCTGCGCCTTCGACATGGCCGACCTCCCCGGCTTAACGAGGTGTCAACTATGTCCCGAGACAGCTGCCAACTATGTCGTGAAATCAGACACTGTCAGCCCGACCAGATCAGAGGCACTTTCCGGGGTACGGAAGGTGCCTTTTCTACGTCCGTACCCAAACCCTGTACCCAAACCAGATCGAACGACTGTTCACAGGCCGAGCGTCTTACCCAAACCGTCGACGGCCGCCCGCGCGGTGTCGTCGGAGGTGTGGCCGTATATGTCTCCCGTGATGCTTATGGATGAATGTCCGAGCAAGTCGGCAGCGGCCTTGATGTGCACCCCGTCCTCCAGCCACGCGACGGCGGCGCTATGACGCATCGTGTGCGCGCCGACGTTCTCAGCCCCTGTTTGCGGCGCTCATCTAGTAGCTCATCAATGTGTCGGCTTCCCGGCTCCTCGCCGTGCTCGCGGATCGACCATCCGGACGTCGGCGAGTAGCCGACGCTCGCTGTCGATGGTCTTGCGGTCGCGCGTCATTTCAGACGCTCGTATAGCTCTGCACTGTGAGTACCGATATGGCGTGCCAGGACACTAAGCAGTTGGCGCCGGTCATCAGCGAGTGCAACTTGCCGTCGTAGCTCGGCGTCAATGGCCTCGCGGTCGTCCATGGGGCTAAGCGTAGGGCCGCACGACAAAAACGGCCTCGCCATTTCTAGCGGGGGCCGTTGTTTGGGGCTAGAAGGATGGCGGTCCGCTGTCGTCTTCGTTCATCACACTGTCGTTGAGCGAGTCGACAATGCCCACCACGCGCTCGTTCTCGTGACCGAACCAAAACGCGACGACGGCACTGAAACTGACAAGGTGTGCGATCAGGTCGACCTCGCTATCCGCCTCTTTGATCACGGTCTCGATCTCGGCTCGCCAATCGCCGGATGGCTCAACACCAGCATGGCGTCGGATCGCCGTATGGATGAGCTGCCACGCGCGCTTGCGCTCATTCATTGTTCCGTCTCCCACGATTGGCCCCTTGTGTTCCGGGCGAGGATGCACGGTCCTAGAACTCAATGCGGCGAATGTCCGAGCCCACCCTGTAGTTTTCAGCTTCTGAACGGTTTTGTAGCCGATGAAGGGTGCGCCAGTGACTGTTGGTGGTTCCAGCCCGCCGCCGCGGGACACGCTGCAGAAGGTGCTATTCAGCCTGCTGTTGTCGGTGTTTGTTGGAGCCGTGACATGGAAAGCGATGGCAGCTTGGAATGCGGACAAGGGCGACATCGCGTCGGTCTCCCTTACAGCTGCCTTGGCCGTGTTCGCCTTGTACCAAGTCTGGGACCATGCGATCCACCCAGCCAGGTTCCGTCTGAAGGTGGCCGTCCCCGTCTGCTGTGTTCTCATCGTGTTGATTGCCTCGACTGTCACGTGGCCGGCAGTGACGAAAGTGGCCCGAATCGGAGGTGATCGGCCAACCGCTCAGCCGGGAGATCCCGTAACGGACCCGACCTCGCCGACCGACACCGAAGGGGCCGTGTGTGAGGAAAAGCCCTACGCGGCCACCGACTCGGGTCCCGACCGTCCCCTTGATCCGCCGGGCCAAAGCAATGTGCCGACGTTCAATAACGGTATCGATCCCGACAACGGCGCGGACAATCGAACCTGGCTGGTGTCCGCTCGCGACGCCATCCATCAAGACAGCCCGCAGCCAAATGGTGGGTACGAACAGTCGATTGAAGTAAACGAGCAAAGCTCATACCGCATCAGGTTCCAGTTCTGGAACAACGCAGATCGACGCCCCGGCATGGAAATCAACGATGTCCGGGCATTTGTCAGACTGCCCGAATGTTCATCAACTCACGTTCGACTAGTTGGCACCGTTGAAGGGGATAACGCGACACCCAACAGTATCTGGGGCACCGTGCACTTCAACTCAACACGACCCTTCAAACTGCTTCTCGCACCGGATGGCGGACCGGGCCATCGGCCTGTCGTCTGCTGGCCGTCAACCGTCCGCTGCAACCCTGACGGCACTGGCTTTGTGCCTTTTGATCCGAACCAGCTTGTCGGTCCCGAGGGATTGGCACTCCCTGGCGGCACGCTCATAGGGCAATCTGGTGTCTTTATCCTGCTCTACGTCCGACCTGTCTTCGATTGATGCCTGACTCGCAGGCTGACCGCCGACGGGCGGCGCCCGCGCGCTCTACCTCGACGACCTCCTGGGGAATTTCAGTAAGGGCAAGGAGGCCGATTTCGTGGCGATCGACTGGAAGGCAGGGCAGGCGGCCATGCGTTGGCGCCAATCGCTGATCGTCGAGGGTCGCCCGGAGACAAGTCGATCAGGCAGCGCAGCTGCTCTTCGGCGTCATGATGGTCGGCGACGACCGCAACGTAGATGAAACCTGGATCGCCGGCAAACGGGCGTACAAAACTCATGACAGGAAGTGACGATGTCGGAAGACGCTGAAGAGGGCTATATCAATCCTGAATGCTTTCGTGCCTATGTCAGCGCCGAAATCAAGGTGCCCAACACGCTCATCGCGGTGGGCCCCTACGTCGCCCGTGCTGCATTGGCATCGTTGCCGCCGGGCGATGATCTCCAGTCCGCCATAAAGAGGTTCGCCAGTACTTACGCGTTCAGTGGCAGCCAAGTCAAGAACGCCATCAAGACGGTTGTCTTGATACATCGGAGGTTCGGGGTTCCCGTTCTGCCCAAGGGCGCAGATGTGCGAGGCGACAACGCAATCAGACTGTTCGAGCACCAGCGATTCGAAGTGGTGTATATGGAAGGGGTGATGAACATCCTGGAGGCAATTCTGCGTTTACACGGGGAGCGAGGGACGG
>DATFCF010000187.1:0-5787 GCA_035253445.1 Mycobacterium sp. | reverse complement strand
TCGGCGCGAAGTCCGGCGGCCGGAAGATCTTCGGTTTGGCGACGTTGAACGTCCGCTTCCACTAACCAGGCGGCGACGTCGAGGAACGCCTCACTCCTACCCGTGTCTCGTTCCTGCGCGAACCGACAAAATTACTTAGTTCAGGTAGCGTTTCAAGAGTTGCGCGTGAACTGACGCCGCGGGCTCTTGCACTTCAAGCGTGCTGCGAAGGTCGACGGGGAACGGAGGAGCGGCAGGGTGAATCTCGGTCCATGGGGTGATCTCACGATCGTTGCCGCCGTGATGGAAGTAATTTTCGCCACTGGCGTATTCGTGTACATCAGTCGATTGGAGAAGCGGACATCCCATCCGTTAGGTGAACAGGTGGGCGCCCATAAAGCGGTGCTGGCCAAACTTCGCAAGCGCGAACCGATGTCGCAGGACGAAGTGGATTATGCGACCGAACTGGTTGCCGACGCCCGATCACCGCTCGCGTACGCGATACCGGCGGCTCTGTTCACCATGGGCTTCTTTTACGTGGTCGGCTGCCTGTACATGCTGCATATGGATGGCGGCCATCCCTCCTTTCGAACGTTCATCGGGGGCATCCCGATGTTGACCTCCATGAACATGGCCGCTCAGCTGCGCAGGGTCGCCGGGTTGAGCGGGCGACTGCCAGACGTTTCGGTGTTGCAGACCGAGCCGTCCGACGAGCTCTCCGCAGTTGGTAGGGCCTGATCCGAGGAGTCCGCAGATGACCGCGTCCCGTTACGCGTAGTCGTCACGCCCCGGATCCCGTAGCGGTGCGGCTGATCAGCGAAAGCCGCTGCTGTCCAACGACATCCGATTTTCAATCATCACTTTTGAGAGCGCCGCGGCGCTTCCGCGACCGGGTCTCCGTCTTCCCACAGCAGTAGCTGACGAACCGATTGGCGTGATCCGTAGGGCTGAAGCATCTGGCTGGCGGGGCGGGGACGCACCTTCAGCGGCCACCAGAACCAGCGGCCGATCAGCGCTGCGACCGCCGGCGTCATGAACGACCGCACGATCAGCGTGTCGAACAGCAGGCCGAGGGCGATCGTCGTCCCGATCTGACCCAGAATCCGCAAGTCCGCGAACAGGAATGAGGCCATCGTGGCTGCGAAGACCAGACCGGCCGCCGTCACCACCGCACCCGAGCCGGCCATCGCCCGGATGATGCCGGTGTTCAGGCCGGCGCCGATCTCCTCCTTGAACCGAGAGATCAGAAGCAGGTTGTAGTCCGACCCCACCGCCAACAGCAAGATGACGGCCAATGCCAGCACGATCCAATACAGCGGGATACCAAAGATGTCCTGCCAGATCAGCACGGAAAGCCCGAATGAGGCGCCTAACGACAGCGCCACGGTGCCCACGATGACGATCGCCGCGACGATGCTTCGGGTAATGAACATCATGACGAGCAGGATCAGGCTGATCGCCGCGATCCCGGCGATCATGAGGTCGTATTTGGCACCGTCCTGGATGTCCTTGTAGGTGGCCGCAGTGCCGGCGATGAAGATCTTGGACCCGGCCAGGGGCGTGCCTTTGACGGCTTCCTGCGCGGAATGCCTGATGGCGTCGATATGCGAAATGCCCTCAGGCGTAGCGGGATCGCCGTCATGGGTGATGATCAGTCGGGCAGCCTTACCGTCCGGTGACAGGAACAGCTTGAGGCCGCGCTGAAACTCCGGATTGGTGAACGCCTCCGGAGGTAGATAGAACGAGTCATCGGTTTTCGATGCGTCGTACGCCTGGCCCAGAGCAGTCGAGTTCTGCAGTGCCGCCGCGGTCTGGTCGTTGATCCCCGAGGTGGTCGCGTAGTTGGTCAGTGTCAGGTCGCGGTTGGTCTGCTGACTCGCGATCTGCGGCGGAATCAGCGCGAGCAGCTTCGGTTGCAGCGCATCCAGTTTGGCGATGCTGCCCGCGACATCGGCCAGTTGGTCTGTCAGCTGATCGATACCGTCGAGTGCGTCGAAGAGCGACCGCAGCGCCCAGCAGATCGGGATGTCGAAACAGTGCGGCTCCCAATAGAAGTAGTTGCGGATCGGCCGGAAGAAGTCGTCGAAGTTGGCGATCTTGTCGCGCAGGTCCTGGGCCGTGGCGACCGTGTTCTGGAATGCTTTGGTCTGCTCGTCGGTGACGGCGCTGGATTGTTGTTGAAGCGCATACTGCTGACGCAGAATGTCGATCGAGTTGTTGATCACGTCCACCTGCTTGAGCAGGTCGGCGCCGCGGGCCTGCTGAAAGGGCAGATTGTTGATCTGAGACGCGCTGCTCGCGCTGATCTGGAATGGAATGGATGTGTGGTCCAGAGGCGTGCCGAGCGGCCGGGTGATCGACTGCACCTGTGCGATGCCGTCGGTGTGGAAGACCGCCTTGGCGACGCGCTCCAGCAGGATCATGTCGGTGGGATTACGCAGATCATGGTCCGCTTCGATCATCATCAGTTCGGGATTCAACCGGGCCTGTGAAAAGTGGCGTTCCGCAGCCGCGTAACCGACGTTGGCCGGCGCACTGGCGGGCATGTAGGGCCGGGCGTCGTAGCTCGTCTTGTATGCCGGCAGGGCGAGCAAACCGATGAGGGCGACGGCGATCGACGCCACCAGGATGGGCCCGGGCCAGCGGACGATGGCCGTGCCGATGCGCCGCCAGCCCCGGGTGCGCATGGGCCGGCTGGGTTCGAACAGACCGAAATGGCGGCCGATGATCAGTAAGGCGGGTGCCAGGGTCAACGCCGCCACTACTGCGACAAGGACGCCGATTCCGGCGGGAATGCCAAGGCTCTGAAAGTACGGAAGGCGAGTGAAGGTCAGGCACAATACCGCGCCGGCGATCGTCAGGCCCGAACCCAAGATGATGTGCGCGGTTCCGTGGTACATCGTGTTGAACGCCGAGACCCGGTCTTGCCCGGCGTAACGCGCTTCGTGAAAACGGCCGAGAATGAAGATTGCGTAGTCTGTTCCGGCGGCAATGACCAGCAGCGTCAGCAGATTCGTCGAATAGGTCGACAGCTCGATGACGCCGGCGTTCGCCAACACGGCAACGACGCCGCGCGACGCGGTCAACTCGATCATCACCGTGAAAATCACGAGAAATACCGTGGTGAGACGACGGTAGAGCAAAAACAGCATCACTGAGATCACCCCGAGCGTGATCAGGGTGGTTTTCAGGGTGCCGTGGCGACCCACCTCGAACTGATCGGTGACCAGGGGCGCGGCGCCGGTGACATAGGCCTTGAGGCCCGGCGGCGGCGGTGTGTGATCGACGATGTCCCGCACCGAATCGACCGACTCGTTGGCCAACGACTCGCCCTGGTTACCGGCGAGGTACAGCTGCACCAATGCGGCCTTGCCGTCGGAGCTCTGAGAGCCGGCCGCCGTCAGCGGATCACCCCAGAAGTCCTGAATGTGCTGAACGTGCTCGGTGTCCTGGGAGAGCTTCTGAATCAAGCCGTCGTAGTAGTGGTGCGCGTCGGCGCCGAGCGGCTGATCGCCCTCGAGCACGATCATCGCCGAACTGTCGGAATCGAACTCGCCGAACACCTTGCCGATACGTTTACTGGCCTGCAGCGACGGCGAATCCTGCGGGCTCAGCGATACGTTGTGCGATTCGGCAACGGTCTCCAATTGCGGCACAAAGACATTCGTCAGCACCGCCAGGCCCAGCCAAAACAGCGCGATGAGCACCGAGAACCTCCGGATGAAGTCCGGAACCCGCTGGGCGCTCATCCGGACTTGTCCAGGCAGTAAGTAAACGCGTTCAAGGTGTTCACCGATCTCTCGTCCTTGACCACGCCGTCAATCTTGATCCGGCAGCCGATCGAGTCGCTGTCGCCCTGAGCCGAAACATTGACGAAGACCGCAGGCTGGGTGGTGGTGTCGTCATAGGCCCAGGGCAGCGTGACGGCATCGGCGCGCTGCGGTTGGGCGTTCACGTCCAGGTAGGTGATGGTTGCCACCGTGCCCGGCGGGCCGAAGACCTCCAGCACCACGTGCTTGGGGTTGAACGGAACGATGTCATTCGCGGAGCCGCTGGGCGTGGACGTGACGTCATGACTCGCGAAGATGCCGTGCAGCCGATACACAGCGAATCCAGCCACCGCGATCACAGCCACCGCCACCAGTAGCATCCAGCGTTGGCTGAGTCGCCGTCCGACCGAAACCCGCTGCATCCGTGACCCTTTCATGAGCGGCGACCAGGCGCGCAAGGTAGGGAATTCCCATAGGATGGCTAATCAACTAGGTTGACCGTACGACACGAAACCGGCCCCCACAACCTTGGGCGATTCTCCGCTGCGCCCTGCGTTTGGTTACACGGCAGACGATGCTGCTGACTACCTGCGCCGGCTGGGTGGCACCCCGCGCTCCATCAGGGGCTGCCAACTCCGCATGATGGCGTCGTCGGTGAGTTCACCGGCGCCGGACAGCTGGCGGTGGTATTCGGCAATGCTGCGCTCGGCTTCCGGGCTGGTGAGCGTGGCGATCAGGCTGGCGGCTTCTCTGGCGAGCGCGGCCGGAAAGGGCCGGCTGCTGGTGTCGTAGACGCTGCGTTTGATCTCACGGTTGACCGTCGGTGGCCCCGCGAGCCTGGCGCTGAACAGTGTCTGGCTCCTTCTGGACCGAGTGTTATGCGTGTGTCCCAGCTTTCGCCATCGCCAATGCGTTTCGGCAGAGCACGACGAGGCCAGTCCCCGGCGGGAAGAAATAACATTTCAGTGCGCTCTGGTAACGTTTCAAAGCATGACGGCAGAGTGCGCAACGCTCCCTTTGGGTGAGGCGGCGTACCAACGACTGCGTGAAGACATCATCACGTTGTCGTTACCACCCGGCTGTCGGTTGACGGAGCGACGGCTCGCCGCCGAAACCGGCTTTGGTGTGTCGCCAATTCGAGAAGCGCTGACTCGACTTGACCACGATGGGCTTGTAATCACAATGCCCCGAAAGGGCTATCAGGTCGCGCCACTGACGATTCGCGCGGTGAACGACCTGTTGGACTGCTGGGAAATCATCGGACCCGCGGTGGCACGCCGCGGTATCGAATTGGCCACACCCGAGCAGCACAAGATGGTGCTGGATTTAGTCACTGCTTGGGAAGAGCTGGTCAACCAGCCGAAATGGGGGCACAGCAGCTCAATGGCGGGAAATGACATCGCAACCAGGATGTTCAACGTTCTGGCGGCGGCGGTGGGCAACTCTTATCTCACAGCGGTGCACGACAAGCTCATATCGGAGCTGTCCAGGGTGTTCATGTTGATCATGGACGCTGAGTCGACTGACCACGCGTCGCTCTCTTCGCTCTTTGTAAAAACCGACATCAGGCCAGCTATAGAACACCGCGACGGTGAGTTGCTCGCGGAACTGCTGCAGCGGTTCATTCGCGATGCCCACGACAAGGTGCTGCAGATTCTGGCGCGCTGGCCGTCGGTGATGGCCGCCGAGGTCGAGCCGCTCGGACCGAAAGCGTGATCCGTCGGTACCAACGGCACCATCATCACCACGGGCGGCACTGAACCTCAGAGCGGCAATGGTTGCCTGGGATAGCCGACGGCACAACGATCATCGCGATTGCGATCACCACCGCTGAGGCGTTGTCCCCCGGGCGGATCACCGCCTGGTAGCGCCGCTCCCCACTTCTCGGCCAACTCGTCGAGAGCCGATCGGGGCCGCGGCGTTGACCGCGGTGTAGATCGGTTTGATGTCGCGTTTGATCTCGTCTTAGTACTTACGAGACGTGAGCCGAAAGGTGTTGCGAATCAGACGAATAATGCAGGTTTGCTCGATCGCTTCG
>DATFCF010000186.1:0-3665 GCA_035253445.1 Mycobacterium sp. | reverse complement strand
TTAGCAACGGCGAGCTCAGCCACCTTTTCGTTTCGCTGAGTATTGGAATTACTGCAACACACTCGGAGTCACTCCCTTCGAGTCGGCACCATCCGAGGCGATCTGTAGGGCGATCAAAAGCGCCAACTGGGTGATCGGCTTCCCGCGCACACTGGTCGATCGGTGGCGTCGATCGGCCGACAATCAGCGGACATCGGCTAGTTCCATCAGTGACGGACATGCGTCACCCGTTATGCCGACGACTGTGGCACCTGCAGACCGAGCCGCGTCGACCGATCCCAGGATATGTGAGTCCAGAAGGCCGCTCCCGCTGACAGCGAGGCAGACGTCACAGGAGGACAGGCGGCGGGCACTGTCATACTGAATCACCGCGTCGGTCAGTGCATAGGCCGATTGACCGTCGTTGACAAGGCGTACCGCCATCGCGGATGCGAGTGGTCCGAGACTGCCGTTTCCGTCGACCAGTATCCGGTCAGCGGCCTCTCAGGGCTCGTACCGCCCGCCCGCGTGCGTGGACGTCGAGCAGGGCGAGTTCCGCTTTCGAAACCGGCGGAGAGTTCGGTGAACGTTGCCGTCAACTCGCCGATGCCGTTGGGGACCGATGCAAGTGCAGTGGTCCCGTGCGTTGCGACCGAAGTATCACGCAGCAGCATCCGCAGCTGCGTCAAGCCGGTGAATCCGAGGTGTTGACAGGCTCGTGTCACTGCTGCGGTCGATGTCGAGGCCTGCGCGGCCACCTCTCCGGCCGCCAGAGAGCAACGTCGTGCGGATGGGCGACGCGGACGTCGGCAACGCGTCACTCACTCGGCCGCAGCGCGGGTGCATGCGTATCGCCGATAGCGTGGCCACGAGCGGAGGGCTCGGATGGGTCACAAGGCAGTGAGTCCCCCATCGACAACGAGGGCCGAACCGGTGACGTAGCTCGAGGCCGGGCTCGCGAGGAAGAGCAGAGCCGAGTCGATCTCGGCTTGGGTGCCAGAACGACCGAGCATGCTGTGGTCGGCCAGCATCTTCTCCAAGCCGACTGCATTCTCGGTCATCTCACTACGGAAGAACCCCGGCAGGAGCGCATTGACGCGAACGCCGCGACGCAACGACCATTGCTGCGCCAAGTCGCGCGTCAAACCGAGTACACCGGCCTTGCTCGCAGCGTAAGCCGCCTGTGGTAGGCGGGGGGCGACCAAACCGAGAACACTCGCCACGTTCACAATTGACGACCCCTCGGGCATCACGCCGACGGCGGCCTGCGCCATCCAGAACGAGCCATTGAGATTGACATCGATGACCTTGCGGAAACCCTCTTCGGTTTCCTTGGAGGCGGGCACCACGTCTGCGATGCCGGCGTTGTTGACCAGGACGTCGATTCTGCCGAACTCGTCGACCGTGCGGCTCACCAACGCTTTGCAATCATCCGGGGAACTGACGTCGGTCCGGTGGGACAGCGTCACCCCTCCTGCCTCGCGCAACTGGTCTTCGACATCGCTCAGTTTGTCTGTCCGCCGGGCCGCAAGCACGACGGTGGCGCCGACCGCCGACAGGGCACGAGCGAAGCCGACCCCCAGGCCCGAACTGGCTCCCGTCACCACGACAACCTTGCCGTCCAGCCGGAACGCATCCAATGGATTCACTGCCACACCAACTCTCGCGTTTGTTTTCGTCGTTCCGCGTGGGATCACCCCACTCGAAGGAAAGGGCTCAGAATCCGCTGACAATAACACATTGTATGTTACGTTCCTGGGGATGGCCGGCTAGCACGACATCCGGAGACCGCCGGCCCAGTCTGCTTCTCCGGCCCCAGACAAGGATGTCCTGTGTCTTCCAACCCTCTCGTCACCGCAGAGTCCGGTGGCACTGCTGCAAACAACGATCTCGTCTACACGGAGATGGCCCGCCCCGGAGTACTGCTCGTCCGGCTCGACCGTCCGGACGCACTCAATGCCATGAATGCTTCCCTCATCGAGGCACTCCACGCGGTCCTACGCCGAGTCCGCGACGACGCCGACGTGCGGACCATCGTTCTCACCGGCGCCGGCACCACGTTCTGTGCGGGGCTGGACCTGCGCGGTTACGGCACGGTGCCGACCTCCACCGGACCTGAGGGACGACCACAGGAGGGGATGCGCGCAACCGAGCACATCGCCAACCTTGCGGATGCTCTGCGCCGCGCCCGGCAGCCAGTGATCTGCGCGATCAACGGTCCCGCAGCGGGGGGCGGCATGGCACTGTCGCTGCTGTGCGACATCCGGTTGATGAGCGAATCGGCAACATTGCACCCGTCCTTCATCAAGCGCGGCCTCAGTAACTGCGACGTCGGACTGAGCTGGATCCTGCCCCGCGCCATCGGGTTCTCTCGATCGGCGGAGATTCTGCTGACCGGTCGAACGATCGCCGCCAACGAAGCGCACAGGATCGGACTCGTCTCGCAGGTACTGCCCGCCGAGGACTTGCTGTCCGCCGCGCTGGACCTGGCCTCCACGATCGGTGCCAACAGCCCGTTCGGGGTCTGGATGACCAAACAGGTCATGTGGGACAACCTCGAGACGCCGGGGATCCGAGCGGCAATCGATCTCGAGAATCGGACACAGATCCTGAGCGTCCTGACCACCGATCACCGTGAGGCGGTGTCCGCATTCCTCGAGAAGCGGGCGCCCGATTATCGCAATCACTAACGGCCACAGCATGTTCGATGAATCGGCAGGAGAGGAACATCGTCATGAAAGTAGGAATTTCTGCGGGCTATTGGAGTGGGTCACCGCCGCAGGGCATCGCCGAACGCGTCGCCGAGGCCGAAGCGCTCGGGGTGGACAGTCTGTGGACCGCCGAAACGTACGGGTCGGACGCGCTGACCCCGTTGGCCTGGTGGGGTTCCCAAACGACACGGTTGCAGCTCGGCACGTCGATCTGCCAGATGTCGGCGCGGACGCCGACAGCGTTGGCGATGGCGGCACAAACTGTCGACCACCTCAGTGGCGGTCGGATGATCGTCGGCATCGGGGCCTCGGGTCCGCAGGTCGTCGAGGGCTGGTACGGCCAGCCGTATCCGCGCCCGCTCGAGCGGACTCCCGAATACGTCGAGATCATGCGCGCCGTGTGGGACCGGGAGAAGCCCGTCACGTTCCAGGGGCGGCACTACCAGCTGCCCTTCGACGGCGGCAGTGGGCTCGGGAAGCCGCTGAAGTCGATCGTGCACCCGCTCCGTCCCGACATTCCGATCTATCTCGGGGCCGAGGGTCCGAAGAACGTGGCGCTCGCGGCCGAGATCGCCGACGGCTGGACGCCGCTGTGGTTCTCCCCCAAGAGCGACGACTTCTACCGTGCTGCCCTTGCGGAGGGGTTCGCGCGCGCCGGTGCGCGGCGGACGGCGGCCGACTTCGAGATCGCTAACACGTGCTGGTTGGTGGAGAACGACGACGTCGAGAAGGCGGCGGCGAAACTGAAGCCGGTGGTCGCGCTGTATGCCGGGGGCATGGGCGCCAAGGGCGCCAACTTTCACAACGACGTCTTCACCCGCATGGGCTGGGGCGAGGCGTGCGCCGAGATCCAGCGGTTGTATCTGGACGGCCGTTCGGACCTTGCCGCGCAGGCGGTACCGACGGCAATGGTGGAGGATGTCGCACTCGTCGGACCGGCCGACAAGATCTGCGAGGACATCGTCACACGATGGA
>DATFCF010000185.1:0-2702 GCA_035253445.1 Mycobacterium sp. | reverse complement strand
GTGCCACGGTGACCGAGCGCTATCAGATCATCACCGAGCACCGGCCCTGCCGGATCATCACCTTCGATCCGGCATTGGTGAAGACCGCGGCGATGACGTGGTCAGGTGACCATCGTCGAAATACCCCCGCTGACTAACCATTCACCGCCGAACTAGCGGTTGTCTCCGAAGGGAGCTTGTGACGATGATATCTCGCGATCACCGCCGGCATCCTGACGAATCCTCCGATACAGCACCACAACTCAGCGCGGCCGAGGTCGCGGCGATGAACAAGCTGGAAGCGGCGTGGCGTGATTTCGGCGGACCGTCGGCGGGCGACATATTCGTCGAATTCGGTATCAGCGTCGAGGAGTTCTACCGACGACTGTATGGGCGGCGCAGTCGAGTGCGACCCGACACCGCGGCAGCGCACACCCCGCAACGACGGATCGGCGCCCGACCAGATCGCGCCAACAATCGGCCACCCGGCCCGGCCCGACACGGAGAAGGAAGCACACCCTGATGAAGACCCGCTGGACTCGCGTCTTGCCCGCGGTGCCGATTGTCGCAGTGGTGGGTGTCGCAGCCTACGACCTGGCTCAGAAGAAGCACGCGCTGCTGCGCAACTTTCCTGTCGTCGGACACCTGCGTTACCTGCTGGAATCGATCGGCCCAGAGTTACGGCAGTACATCATCAGCGGCAACGACGAGGAACGGCCATTCAGCCGCAATCAGCGCAGATGGGTCTATGCGTCCTCGAAGCTTCAAAACAACTACTTCGGCTTCGGCACCGACAGCGACATGGAGTACAGACAGGGTTACCCCGTCGTCAAACACCGGACGTTCGCCACGATCGCACCCCATGCCGGTGTGCACAGCGACGAGAACGCCGTCTTACCGTGCGCGAAGATCCTCGGTGGACCACGCAAGCGAGCCAAGGCATTCCGGCCGAATTCGGTGGTGAACATCTCCGGTATGAGTTTCGGTGCGCTGTCCGGCGCTGCCATCGAAGCGCTCAACCGTGGCGCCGCCACTGCCGGATGCCTCCACAACACCGGCGAAGGCGGCCTCTCATCGCACCACCTCCACGGCGCAGATGTCATCTTTCAGATCGGCACCAGCTATTTCGGCTGCCGCGACGACGCCGGACGGTTCGACCTCGGCAGTCTCAAAGAAACCGTGGCCTCCGGCCCGGTCAGGGCCATCGAGATCAAACTGAGCCAGGGCGCCAAACCAGGCCTCGGCGGTCTGCTGCCCGGGGAAAAGGTCACCCCCGAAATCGCGGCGATCAGAGGCATCCCGGTCGGCGCCGACTGCGCAAGCCCATCACGTCACACCGCCTTCAACACCGTCGACCAGATGCTCGACTGGATCGAAAACATCGCAGCAGAAACCGGCCTGCCCGTCGGCATCAAGTCTGCAGTGGGAAACCTCGACTTCTGGCACGACCTCGCCGACGCAATGGCAAGCGGCCAACGCGGCGTCGACTTCATCACCATCGACGGAGGCGAAGGCGGCACCGGCGCTGCTCCACTGATCTTCAGCCAGTCGGTGGCACTGCCTTTTCGCGTCGGCTTCGCCCGCATCTACGCCATCTTCGCGACCGCTGGCATCGCCGACCGAGTCGTGTTCAACGGCTCCGGAAAGCTCGGCCTGCCCGACAATGCCATCGTCGCGTTCGCACTTGGCGCCGACATGGTCAGTGTCGGCCGTGAAGCCATGCTGTCCATCGGCTGTATTCAGGCACAGCGCTGCCACACCGGCGAATGCCCCACCGGCATCGCGACCCAGCACCGCTGGCTATCGCACGGCCTAGACCCTGCCGTCAAGAGCGTGCGCGCAGCGAACTACATTCGCTCACTACGCCGCGACCTTCTCAAAGTCTCCGAAGCCTGCGGCGTCTCGCACCCCAGCCTTATCGGCGTCGACGACCTCGACATCCTCAACGGACAAGAGTCCGCAACGCCACTGCGCACCATCCACGAATACCAACCCCTATGGGGACAGCCATCCCCATCCGACGCGCACAACATTGACAAGCTCATGACCAAGCCAACCCGGACACCGACCTCACCCTCCGGGCTCGAACCCTCATGAACCCCGCAACCTTCCGCGAGCACGGCGCAAGAAACAATCGGTAAGGACCCCGGCGGCCATGTACAGGAATGGAACGCGTCAACGCAGCCGATTGGCCGCGGCGGGTCCGCCCATCGTCAGAAACGCGGAGGCCTGGGCTTGGCAACTGTCGGCGCGTTGCCGCGGAACCGAACCTTCGGTGTTTTTCCACCCCGACGGAGAACGTGGCCTCAAGCGGCGCCGGCGCGAACGCAACGCCAAGCAGTTCTGTGCCGAATGTCCCGTCGTCACGCAATGCCTCGAGTACTCGTTGCGGTTTCGGGAGCAGTACGGCATCTGGGGAGGCATGACCGAAGACGAGCGACGCAGGGTTTTCGAGCACACCAACGAGAGCGATGCCGGAGGTGGAAGACCCAGATGAGACAAACATTCGCAGAACACCCCGCGCCACCGCAGCTTCGATATCAATCGGCCAAGCCAGGGGGATATTCCCCATGCCCGACCGTCGGTGCTTACCGCCGTCATACGCCGTCTGCTGGGAGCAATCGACCGTACAGGGAGCGCATTGATGGCTAAATGCAACAATCAGTTCCAGCAGCCAGTATGGCCTGCGATGTCTGATCAGCAAGTTCGTTTGTCGAGGGGTC
>DATFCF010000184.1:0-2714 GCA_035253445.1 Mycobacterium sp. | reverse complement strand
CTCGAAGTTCAACCACCCTCCGGCACTTTCGCGGCCGATCCCGAAACGGCCGGCCGGCACGTACTCGTTGCAGCCGGTTCGGGTATCACACCGATGCTGTCCATCGCGGCCTCGGTGCTGGCTCAGCCCGAGTCGCACGTCACGCTGTTGTACGGGAATCGCCGCACCAACTCGGTGATGTTTGCCGAGGAGCTGTCGGATCTGAAGGACCGCTACGGTGCGCGGTTTGAGCTTGTGCACGTCTTGTCGCGCGAGCCCCGCAGGGTGGAACTGTTCAGCGGACGTCTCGACCGTGAACGCACGACGGCCCTGATGCAGGCACTGGTTCCTGTGGCCGCCGTCGACCACTTCTGGCTCTGCGGCCCGTTCGGAATGGTCTGTGACGTCCAGCAGGCCCTACAGGACCTGGGCGTCGGCGCCGACCGGATCCACAAGGAACTGTTCTTCATCGAAGATGTGGCCCCCCCACCCGCCACACACGACGACGCCGCCGCAGCCGGACCTGTCAGCGACGTCACGATCATCCTCGATGGCGCCACCAGCACCGTGAGCCTGCCGCGCGACACCTCCGTACTGGACTCCGCCCAGCGCTCACGCGACGACCTGCCCTTTGCGTGCAAGGGCGGGGTGTGCGGCACCTGCCGAGCCAAAGTCACTGCGGGAGCGGTGGATATGCGGCGCAACTACGCACTCGAGCCCGCTGAAGTGGCGGCGGGTTTCGTCTTGACCTGCCAATCGTTTCCGATGACCGACTCGTTGACGGTCGACTTCGACGCCTAACCACCTACCCCTTCGGAGCACACCATGACCGACATCGTCGACCGTCACGCCCACGGCATCGTGACACGCTCACCCGATGAGCCCGAACCGATCGAAACCGCATCCCGCGACGAGATCTCGGCGCTGCAGCTGGAACGCCTCAAATGGTCTCTGCGCCATGCCTACGACAACGTCCCGCATTACCGGGCGGCGTTCGACGCCAAGGGTGTCCATCCTGCCGACCTCAAGGACCTCAGCGACCTATCGCTGTTTCCGTTCACCACCAAAGCCGATCTGCGCGAGAACTATCCGTTCGGCATGTTCGCGGTACCTCAGGACCAGGTCGCGCGCGTCCATGCCTCGTCCGGTACTACCGGCCGGCCCACCGTCGTGGGCTACACAGCCGCCGACCTCGACACCTGGGCCGGTCTGGTCGCCCGATCTTTGCGGGCCGGCGGCGTGCGCTCGACGGACAAGGTTCACATCGCATACGGCTACGGACTCTTCACCGGCGGTTTGGGTGCACACTATGGCGCAGAACGCCTGGGCTGCACCGTTATTCCCGTGTCCGGCGGCATGACCGAACGGCAGATCCAGTTGATCGCCGACTTCAAACCCGATGCCATACTCGTCACTCCTTCGTACATGCTGACCATTGTTGACGCGATGGAGCGCGCCGGCATGGACCCGAGCCGTACGTCGCTGCGCACCGGGGTGTTCGGCGCTGAGCCGTGGACGGCGCAGATGCGCGACGAGCTCGAACGCAAGTTGAACATGAACGCCGTTGACATCTACGGCCTTTCTGAAGTGATCGGGCCCGGCGTGGCGCAAGAATGTGTCGAAACCAAAGACGGACTGCATATCTGGGAAGACCATTTCTATCCCGAGATCGTTGACCCCGAAACGGGTCAAGTGCTGCCCGACGGCGCCGAAGGAGAGCTGGTCTTCACATCGCTGACCAAGCAGGCGTTCCCAATCGTGCGTTACCGCACCCGCGACCTCACCGCGTTACTGCCCGGCACGGCGCGCAGCATGCGTCGCATGCACAAAGTCACGGGACGATGTGACGACATGATCATCCTGCGCGGCGTCAACCTGTTCCCGACGCAGATCGAAGAACTCATCCTCGGCACCGATGCGCTCGCCCCGCAATTCCAGTGCATCCTCGACAGGCCCGAACGGTTGGACATCCTCACGGTACGCGTGGAGAGCCGACCGGGTGCCACGCCGGCACAGCGGATCGAAGCGGGTCAGGTCCTGACCCAACGGATCAAGAACCAGATTGGCGTGAGCGTCACGGTGGAAGTCCTCGAGCCGAACGAAGTAGAGCGATCCGAGGGCAAAGCCAAACGCCTCATCGACCGGAGGCCGTCTTAGAAGGCGCTGCGCCGGGCCGCCGCCAACGGGATATACTACATGTACTTGTACCATCGCTATGAATCTGTAGACTTAATGCCGTGATCGACGGTTACGCAGTCATCGACGCCCACGTGCATGCCCCGGTACTCAGCTCACTGCGGCCGGCTTGGCTGGAATGGGCGGACGAATTCTCGCGCGATCACCGCTGGCGCGATGCGTACGCGGGGGACGCGCCCGATCCCGGCGCACTGTCTGAGCTCCTTGAACAGCAAGGCGTGGATCACGCCTTGCTGTTCTGCGAGTACAGTCCGCGCGCCACCGGCATCCAGTCAATCGACGATGTCGTTCCGATCGCAAGAGCGCACCCGGACCGCTTCAGCATCGTGGCAAACCTCAACCCCCACCTTCATTTTCCGCTCGTCGAGGAGTTGCAACGCCAGCTCGACCTAGGGGCGGTGGCGCTCAAATTACATCCTGTACACGGCGGATTCGACCCCGGTGAGAAGGAGTTGTACCCCGTCTACGCGCGGTGCAGCGACCTCAAAGTGCCCGTGATCTTCCACTCGGGCATATCGAGTTTTCCTGGATCCCAGACG
>DATFCF010000183.1:0-6127 GCA_035253445.1 Mycobacterium sp. | reverse complement strand
TCGATCACCGACACCGCGCCGTCCAAGAGGCTGGTGACGTAGACATGATCGCCGTCTGGACTGACCGCCACCTCAAGCGGGTCGTCTCCAACGGGGATCGTGGCGGTGACATTGTCGATATCGGTGTCGATCACTGACACCGTGCTGTCCTGACGATTACTGACATAGACGTGGGCGCCGTCGGGACTGACCGCCAAACCCGTTGGGCCTTGGCCGACATCGATGGTGTCGACGACTTTCGGGTCGAATATCGCGACGGTGGCGGTGGTGCTGTGACCGGCGTCGGACTGAAAAAAGGCGCGGAGTCCGTGGAAGTGGGAACCTTCGTCCGTGACCTTCACGATGAACACGTCGGTTCCGCCGGTTGCGGCAAAATCCCTGCTCTGGGTGTAGGTGAACGTGCCGTCCGGATGCAGCTTGATCGTCCCCTTCTGCGGGGCTTGGACGAGCGTGAAACTCAGCGGGTCGCCGTCGGCGTCGACGGCATTCAGGTCACCGGTCACCACCCCGTCGACCGCTTCGTTGTTCTCGGCGGGATCGTAGGCAGTGGTGGGGGTCCTGTTCAAGAATATGCGCTGGAATGCCTCGGTGACCCGCGCGACCATTCCCCATAGTCCCGAGACCAAGTCGGACACCAGCCTTATCAGCGAGGTCGGCATCGCCGGAACACCCTGCAGCGCAACCAGACTCGACTGCGTCGCCGGCAACGCGATCACCGATACGGAGTCGGCGTTACTGTTCGTCACGTAGGCGGTGGCGCCGGCGGGGCTGATCGCGATGTTGGTGGGGCCGTCGCCGACGGGGATGGCGGTGGTGACGGTGTTGGTGGCGGTGTCGATCACCGACACCGTGTCGTCGCCGATGTTCGCGACGTAGACGTGGGCGCCGTCGGAGCTGACCGCCACCCCGCCCGGAAAGTCACCGACGGTGACGGTGGCGATGACGGTTCTGGTGGCGGCGTCGATCACCGACACCGTGTCGTCGGCCGCGTTGGTGACGTAAACGCGGGTGCTGTCGGGGCTGACCGCCACACCGAGAGGAAGCTCACCCACGCCGATTGTGGTGACGGCGTTGGTGGCGGTGTTGATCACCGACACGCTGGCGCCGTCGGCGTTGGTGACATAAACGCGGGTGCCCTCGGGGCTCACCGCCACGGTGCGCGGGTTCTCGCCGACGGTGACGGTGTCGGTGACCACGTTGGTGGCCGCATCGATGATCGACACGGTGTCGTCGTCGGCGTTCGTGACGTAGACGTGGGCGCCGTCGGGGCTGACCGCCACCCCGTCCGGAAGGTCACCGACGACGATGGTCGCGGTGACGCTGTTGGTGGCGGTATCGATGACGGACACGGTGCCGTCGTCGAGGTTGGTGACGTAGGCGGTGGCGCCGTTGGGGCTGACCGCCACATTCGCCGGGTTTCCGCCGACGGTGATGGTGGCGACGACCGTGGTGGTGGCGGCGTCAATCACCGACACCGTGTTGCCTCCGCTTGAGAGGTCGCCGAAGTTGGTGACATAGACGGTGCTGCCGTCGGGGCTGACCGCCACACCGTTGGGGCTGTTGCCTACGGCGATGCTCATCGGTGTGACCGTTACCGCGACCGTGGCGGTGGTGCTGTGGCCGGAGTCGGGTTGGAAGAAGGCGCCGATTCCGTGGAAGTGTGAACCCTGGTCTTCGACCTTGACGGTGAACACGTCGGTGCCGCCGGTGGCGGCCAGCTGCGCACTAGGCGTATAGACGAAGGTACCGTCCGTGTTGACTACCACCGTCCCGTTCTGCGGGGCTTGCGAGACGATGAAACTCAGCGGATCACCGTCGGCGTCAACGGCATTCAGGTCGCCGGTGATCACGCCGTCGACGGACTGGCTGTTCTCGGCAGGGTTGTAGGCGGTGGTCGGAGTCTTGTTGAACATGGTGCGTTCGACTTCGCGGCGCACCCAGGCCAGCAGCCCCCACAGCAGCGGCGCCTGCGCCGGCGCTGCGGGAGCAGTGCTCAGCCCCGGGCTCAATCCCACCCAGGCCAACAACCCCGAAACCAACCCCGTGACCACACTCACCGGGCTCGCCGGGGCAGGCAGCGCCTGCGCGGCGGGAACGAGTTGCGCCGACACCGCCGTGGTCGGCACCGCAGTAGGTACGGCTGGGGCGGTGCTCCTCGCCGATGTCACCGACACCGTGATCGCGGGTACGTGCAGATCGTCCGCACCGCGGGTCGACGCGACGGCGCCTGGGTCTGCGGCCTCCGGCAGATCGACGGACACACTCTGCGGCTGGGCTGGGCTGTCGTTGTTCGACGACTCAGTGAGGGCGGCTGCCACGGTGGCCGGTGGCGGAGCAACGCGGTTTGAGACCGGTGGCTGTTCTGGCGTGGTGGGTGCTGGCTCGGTTTCGAGTTCGGTGTCTTCCACGGCGGCCGGTTCTGGGGCTTGCGGCGTGGCCGATTCGTCCCCACTGTTGCCTGAGTCGGGATCCTCGTCAGTCGGTTCGCCGGCATCGGCGGTGCCCGCCGTCGCATTCGCATCACGCGAACTATCCTCTGCTGCTTCAGGTTTCGGGTCATCCGTGGATGTGGAACCTGTGGGAGAAGACGCATCGGCGGACGGTTCGGCGACCGCGACCCACGGAGTGGTGACCACCGCCGTACCGATGCCCAGCGCGACCGCCAGCGCGCCGACACGGCCAATGTAGTTCGCATTACCCATCGTGGGACCTCCCCGTACACGCACACCCTGTTGCGGGTTCGCTTGACTACCAGGGAAATTAGGTGCGCCGCGGCTGGCCGGCTGGAGTAGTCGGCTACCCCAGTTTCGGGAGGTGGCTTGCCCACGGTGAGGTATCGGCAGTCCCCTCGCTCATGCAGCGGGCGGCATCCATCGCGACTCCTTGGAGCCCAACGGAATTCGATTGCGCGACGATACGTGAGCGACAACGTTCGCCAAGCGATTGTTGACACGCCGAATCCCAACAATGCGCGCATGAAAAGCGGCGGGCGCCCTCAAGACGCCCGCCGCTTGGATTATGTGAGCTAGCTGCAGCTCACCTTGATTTCGAACTTCTTGGTGATCATGCCCGCCATCGGGTTCTTGATATCGGCGCCCTGCGCCTCACCGGTGATGGTGTAGGTGTCGCCGTCGGCCTTCACCTCGGCCGAACCGGTCTTGACGCCCATCATGTCGCTGACGGCGAGGGCATTGCCGTCGACGACCAAGCCCAGCGACTCGACCTTCGGCGTGGCCTCGTCGGTCATCACGACGGCGAGCGCCTGCTGAGGGCCGGCCGCGCCGCTGCCGATGTTGATCTTGCCGCCCTGCTTGATGCAGGTGACCGACGCTGGGTCCAGGCCCGCAAGATCGGAACCTTCGACCTTCACCTCGGTTGCACCGCCTGTGCTGACGTCGGCGCCGCCGGTGGTTACCTCGGCGCCCCCAGTCGCCGCCGTGGTCGCCGGGGCCGGCTCGCTGCCCTTGTCGCCGGAGCAGCCCACCAGCAGGGCGGCGCCGGCGATCAGTCCGATCGCAGCCACTAGAAATCGATTCATCGATCTTTCCCTTCGTTCATGCGTCGCCTCGATGGCTACAAAGGCAACCTAAAGCGCCTATTGTCGATCCGCTGGCGTAGCCGACTACCCCAGTTTTCGCCGGCTGGGCTACCTCACCATGAGGTAAAGGAATTGGGTCCGGATTGGCGTAGCGGACTACCCCAGCCGAACGACGTCAACAGCGGCAACCTTGGTCTATGGCCGCCGATTCGCCCCGGGCCGAGTCCCTGCAGCGGTTGCCGTTGCCGTATGCGACCGCACTGCGACTACGCGCGGCCGGTATTGCCGACGATGTGATCGCCGAATGTGTTGGCGTGGACCTCGACGCGCTACCGACGTTCATGCGGGTGGCCGAAGCCAAGCTGGCAGCCGCATCTGAGGGACCACCGACTTGATCACGTTGCCCACGATTCGTCAGATTGCTTTCGCGCGCGCGATTTTTCGCGCTTGCGTGAAGACGAAAGCGGGGCACCGGTGCCGGTTGGAATCTACCGCTGATTCGCCAGTGGCCCCTGATCCGGCGATCCGAGAAGCTTGAGGTGATCGCCGGGATCCTGAGCCATTTGGGTTTGACGTTGCCGTGGGCACCCGCGCCCACAGCAGATCAGAACCAGGCGGCATTCTCTCCCAGCACTTCCCAGTTCTGTCCGTCGCGCTTGGGCCAACCCGCTCCGCCGTCCGTCGAGTACCGGTGACGCATGCGAAGTGACTTGTCGATGGCTGCGATATGAATCTTCTGTCCATCAGGTGAGCAGGCGAGCGCGGGAGCAGAGACGAGTTCGCCGAGATCGGTCCAGATCGACGTGCCGCCCGCGTCCAGCTTGGGCTTGCTGACACGCATCTGACCATCGTCGCCGAGCGCCGCGAACCACAGGTGCTTACCGTCGTCCGAGCAGGCACATGCCGGCGCGGACTTGAACCGCTGACTGTCGAGCGGAACTGTGATTTTCGGGGCGAGCTTGGCGAGCCCGACGTCAAAGATGCTCTCGTAGAGCTTCCGGTCCTCGCCGAGGGTGATCAAGAAGAGCTTGTGGCCATCCGCGGAGCAGGCAAGCGCCGGTGACGCCACGCTCCTGATGCCAATGGGGAACCACTCGCCCTGCCATCCGTTGCCACCGTTGAGGTCGACTGTGGCGTAGACGTTTCCGTCGTCGCCGGTGGCCATGATGTAGACCAGGCGTCCGTCGGCCGAGCATGCGACGCCCGCGCCGGTCGAGAACTTGCGATCGGACAGCTCGCCCCAGGTGTCGCCGGAGCCGGGGAGCTTGATGCGCATCTTGTGATCGAGTCCGCGCCCGACCGCGTACATTCGCGTCCCGTCGGCACTTGCGGCCATGGCCACGCCCGAGGACAGTGCAGTGGCACCGAGCGCCGTGTTGAAGCCCCACTTGCCGGCGGCTGACCGCTCGTGAACAAACGCTTTCTTGCCGGCGGAGCGTCCGCACAGGCGCAGTCGTTTGTCGTCGAGGCGCACCAGGCCGAGTGTTGGTGGCTCTTGGATGTCGGTGCGCTTTACGCTGCCGGAGACGTGGTAGCTCGCGGGCTGATCGTCGATGCTGCCGCGCCGCAACTGGACCTCGATCGATGTCCCATCCATCGAGGTGGCGAGCACATCGGGGAATGACAGCACGGTGTCGACATTGTGGCCGACGAAGACATCCTGGTTGAGCACGTTGATGGGCTGACCGACGAGGCCGCTTCCGAAGTCGTCGATCATCGCCTTGAGCGTCTCCTCGCTGATCTGCGACTCGAGGCGCTTGCGAACATCGGCGGCACTCGGGATGTCGCCGGCCAGCGCCTCCTGGACGATCTCGCGCAGTTCGCCCTCGAGCCTGCGTTTCGACTCATCGATGACGTGGCGATGAAGCGCGAGGATGTCCTGCTTTCTGCTCTCGTCGTGCTCCAGGGCGGCGATCGCGACGACGAGGGTTGCGAACCTCGTGAGGCCGATCTTCAATGTCGTGCCGCGAAGGGTGGTCGCGAAAGTCCCCACCGAGTTCGGGATGGGGATCGACTTGCCGGCCGACACGCCCTCGCTGGCGGTGCCGAGGTTCCCCGGCGCACCGGACGTGGCGTGGACCGCGACGGTGGACGTTTGCGGCGCGGTTTCTGAGACGGTGGAGCCGTCGACCTTGGCGACGATGAACCACAGATACGGTTCATCGGCAGAGCCGGCGATAAATCCGTCATCCGTCCGGTCGACCCTGAGACGGTCGAGGTGGATCCGCACCCCGAGCTCGATGTTTTCCATGCTTCCCCCTTTGGGCGTTTGTTGTCGGGCTACCGGTTCACGTCATTGATGTGATGGACCCGCCGTTTGTGATCACCGCACTGGCGTAGTTGATTCAGCCGTCGCTGCCGGCGCCGCCTTGTCCGCCGGAGGTTCCTGAGCTGCCGTCGCCGCCGTCGTCGCCCGAGTCGCCGGTCCCTGCGCCTCCCGTGCCGCCGGTTCCGCCTGCACCCGGTGTTCCTGGGCTGCCGCCGGTGCCGCCAGCGCCGCCTTGACCGCCGCCACCCGGGTGTCCGGGTGTGGGGTTGCCGCCGCCGAGAATGCCGCCGTTGTTCGGTCCGATGGTGCCGCCGTCGCCG
>DATFCF010000182.1:0-2756 GCA_035253445.1 Mycobacterium sp. | reverse complement strand
TGATGGTGCCCTGGATGACCAGCAGATCGATGCCCGCGGCGACCAGCGCCGGCGTCAGCGACTGCGCGTTCTGCGGGCTGACCCGCACCGCCGTCGTCACCCCGGCATCACGAATCCGCGCCACCGCCGCGCCCAACAGGTCGGGATCCAGCGGCGCAGAATGCAGCTGCTGCAGCAGCCGGATCGCCGCCGACGGTTCGGGTTCCTTCTCGGCGGCCTCGACCACCTGGGCGATCTTGGCCTCGACGTCGGCGTGCCTGCCGATCAGCCCCTCGCCGTTGAGCACGCCGAGACCGCCGACGCGGCCCAGTTCGATGGCGAACTCCGGGGACACCAGCGCGTCGGTGGGATGCGCCACCACCGGGATCTCGAACCGGTAGGCGTCTATCTGCCAGGACGTCGACACGTCTTGGGACGACCGGGTGCGACGCGACGGCACAATATTTATGTCGTCGAGTTCAAAGGTGCGGCGGGCAGTGCGGCCCATGCCGATTTCGACCATGTCACGCATGACCGTGCCATCTCCTCTGCGCGCAAGCGCTCATCGGGCCCTCAGCGGGCGTAGTAGTTCGGCGCTTCGACGGTCATCGCGATGTCGTGCGGATGGCTCTCCTTCAGGCCAGCCGCGGTGATCTGCACAAACTGCGCCTGCTGCAACTGCTCGATGGTGGCCGAACCCGTGTAGCCCATGGCTGCACGCAGCCCGCCGGTGAGTTGATGGATCACGGTCGACAGCGGGCCCCGGAACGGCACCCGGCCCTCAATGCCTTCGGGCACCAGCTTGTCCTCGGAAAGCGCATCGTCTTGGAAGTAGCGGTCCTTGGAGTAACTCCGGCCGGTCGACGCGGCGCCGGCCCGGCCCTGCATCGCGCCGAGTGAACCCATGCCGCGATAGCTCTTGAACTGCTTGCCGTTGACGAAGATCAGCTCACCCGGCGACTCCGCGGTGCCGGCCAGCAGCGAGCCCAGCATGGTGGTCGACGCACCTGCGGCCAGCGCCTTGGCGATGTCGCCGGAGTACTGCAGCCCGCCGTCGGCGATCACCGGCACACCCGACGGAGCGCAGGCCGCGACGGCCTCGAGAATCGCGGTGATTTGCGGCGCGCCGACCCCTGCAACGACCCGGGTGGTGCAGATGGACCCAGGGCCGACCCCCACCTTGACGGCGTCCGCGCCGGCCTCCACCAGAGCCGCGGCGGCCGCCCGGGTGGCGACGTTTCCGCCGACCACCTCGACGCGGTCACCGACCACGGTCTTGAGGCGGTGCACCATGTCGAGCACCAACCGGTTGTGCGCGTGCGCGGTGTCGACGATCAGCACGTCGACGCCGGCCTCGACCAGAGTGATCGCGCGGGTCCACGCGTCGTCGCCGACACCGACCGCGGCACCGACCAGCAGCCGACCGTCGCTGTCCTTGGTGGCGAAGGGGAACTGTTCGGTCTTGACGAAGTCCTTGACGGTGATCAGCCCGGTCAGCTTGCCGTGGCCGTCGACGATCGGCAGCTTCTCAATCTTGTGGCGGCGCAACAGACCTAGCGCCGCTTCGGCCGACACACCTTCCTGCGCGGTGATCAACGGCGCCTTGGTCATCACCTCGGAGACCGGCTTGGACTGGTCGACCTCGAAACGCATGTCGCGGTTGGTGATGATTCCAACAAGGGAGCCCAGCGCGTCCACCACGGGAAGCCCGGAGATACGGAAGCGCGCGCACATCGCGTCGACCTCGGCCAGCGTGTTGTCCGGCGAACAGGTGACGGGGTCGGTGACCATCCCGGCCTCGGACCGCTTGACCGTCTCGACCTGACCGGCCTGCTCGGCGACCGGAAGGTTGCGGTGCAGCACGCCCATGCCGCCTGCGCGCGCCATCGCGATCGCCATCCGCGACTCGGTCACGGTGTCCATCGCCGAGCTGACCAACGGCACCTTCAGCCGGATCTTGCGGGTGAGCTGGCTGGAGGTGTCCGCGGTGGCGGGCACCACATCGGATGCGGCGGGCAGCAGCAACACGTCGTCGAAGGTGAGCCCGAGCATCGCGACCTTGGTCGGATCATCGCCCCCGGTCGGCACCGGAACGGCGATGGGAATGCTGCTTTCAGCAATCGACATGAGCGGGGCCTCCAGTTACGAAATGCAGCCGAACACAGGCGCAGGCCTGAAACCTCATCTTATCGGCATTGACGTCGTCGCTTTGGCTCCACACCGTGCTGCGGATAGCCATGTGGCGTACCGGTCAACGGCTGGCGCGATACCTGTGCCGCTGCGTAATGTGGAGTCGTGCGTGATCACCTGCCACCGGGTTTGCCGCCCGACCCGTTCGCCGACGACCCGTGCGATCCGTCCGCGGCACTTGACGCCCTCGAACCGGGACAGCCGCTCGATCCGCAGGAGCGGACCGCGGTCGAGGCCGATCTCGCCGACCTGGCGGTGTACGAAGCGTTGTTGGCGCACAAGGGAATTCGCGGCCTCGTCGTGTGCTGCGACGAATGCCAGCAGGACCACTACCACGACTGGGACATGCTGCGCGCCAACCTGTTGCAGTTACTGGTCGACGGCACCGTGCGTCCGCACGAGCCGGCCTACGACCCGGAACCCGATGCCTACGTGACCTGGGATTACTGCCGGGGCTACGCCGACGCGTCGCTCAACGAGGCGACGTCGTCGGATTCCGACGGATATCGCTGAGGGCGCAAACCCGCAGCTGCCTGCCTAGCGCGGCTCTTTCGGCGCGTTGGGAACCACAACCGTTGTCGTGACCA
>DATFCF010000181.1:0-6621 GCA_035253445.1 Mycobacterium sp. | reverse complement strand
CGATCGACCTTTTGCCCAACCGCACCGCCGGCACCTGGTGGTCTGCCGAGATCGGGGCGTAAGCCGAAAGCGTCCGCACCGGTGCCCCTAGACTCGATTCAGGTCGCCACTCACCTACGCCTCCCGACCTGCACCGAGCAGTCTGTCCACGTTCAATGATGCCCTGATGGGCCTGGGGCGCCGAGGCTGACAGCCTGTGTGGCGCCTGCGTCGGTGAACGCGCCGATAGTCGCGTCAACAGCCGCAACCGAGACCGGCCCGCAACTTCGCTTCCCACGCACTGGTACCTGCTCAGGGTGTCGACTCGACGGATGGAGAAGCTCTTCGATTCTCGGCATCACCTGATGGTCGAAGTCCCACGTCAGCGTCACCAAGGCGTGCCTCGCCGCCGCCCAGATTGGGGTAGGTTTCGCAGCCTCCCTTTTGGACGGCGGCGACTGCGCGACGACCGAGTTTCGCGGCAGTTCCGCTCGACAGCCGTATAGCCTTCGACTATCCGGGGCGTGAATCTATCAGGGGCAGAGCACGAAATTGCTGAATCCACCGTGGCGATTGGTGATGCTGGACAGGGCCGTATTGACGTCGTCGAGCTTGAAGACCTCGTGTTCGAAAACGGAAAGGTCGACCTGTCCGACAGCCATCCGGTCGGCCATCTCTTGAGCATCCGCGGTACTGAACCAGGATGAGCCGATGATCTGGCGGTTCGAGTCCATGAGCTGATTGAGAGCCAGTGGGATTTCGCCCACGACCCCGGCGGTAACGTACCTTCCGCCGCGAGCCAGCGTATCCAGAGCATCGAGGGCGGCCTGACTGGGGGAATCAGGTCCGAGCGCGTCGATGACCTCGCTTGTACCCAATCCGCCGGTTACTCGCCGAGCCCAGTCACCTACCGATTCTGCGTCATGGGTGGAATGCACCTCGATCCGGCTGGGGTCGATCGCCCGCACGCGTTCCAGCAACTCACGGTTGCGGCCGGTTCCGAGGATCTGGCGGGCACCCAAAGCCAACGCGAGCAGGGCAACCCCCAGGCCGAGAGTTCCACTGATTCCGTTGATCAGGACCCGGCTGCCGGGCCCGACCTCTGCGTAACGCAGCGCGCGGTAGCCTGTGCCCAAATAGCCAAATCGTGCAGCGGCTTCATAGGACACGTTATCGGCAATCCGAACCAGGCCATACGTCGGAGCTGTTACATACTGGCTCATAGCCCCGTACGGGTAGTCCCGGAAGAGCGAGGCAGCCAACGGTGCCCCGATATACCCAGTCAGTGCGAACGCCGAGCACTTCTCAACCCGTCCCATCCGACATTCGTGACATCCGCCGCAATGCCGACCCGGATTCACATACACCCGATCGCCGATCTCGATGCCATGCGCCTGCGCACCCTTCTCGACAACGACTCCCGCACAGTCCAGTCCGAAGACCGACGGGAGTTCAGGGGCGACGATCCACGGCATGATCTCGCGGTACACATGGGCCACGTTCACCATGTTCGGCACGATTCCGCATGCACGAACCTCCACCAGGACGTCCGTAGGCCGGGGAGTCGGCACAGGGATTTCATCAATCTGAAGCGGCTCTCCGGGCTTGTGCAAACGCGCTGCACGCATTGTTCGTGACATTGATTCCACCTTTTTCATCCGACGAATCCGTGGATGCCTTCGACTAGGTATGAAACTTCGACTGTGGTGAACCGGGAACCTCGCTCAGAAACGGAGACTCAACCGTCGAGTAGTCGGGCGAGACTCCGAACGAACCGCTATACGGACCGCCTGGATCACATGAGGGGACGTTAGCCCCTGTTGGTGTGACTGTCAACACAGTCAGGCAAGGTTGTAATCATGTCGGCTCGCGATTGCGCCGTCGAAACGCAACCCACATCTGATCTGACTGTGAGATGGCGGCGCATCGTATGGTTCTCACCTGAGTCGAGGTGCTGCCCGGACTGTGCACACCTCTGGTGCTCGATTAGCCTTTGGTGCGCTCAATGGAGCCTATGAAGAAGCTTTTCGGCGGCATCAATGGCCCGCGGACGCAATGGCAGCTATGCCTGGCCGGGGGGCGTAACCTCGCGGTTCCGCCCCCACGTGATGCATAAACCGCCGCCTGAGTGCCATACTGGTCTGCATTACGGACCGACAGGACCAAATAGCTCGAGGAGAGTTGATGCGAAGTGTGCGAACAACCTTCCAGATCTTGGAAGCCATCGCGGACTTCCAGCCGATCGGGCTCAGCGAGCTGTCCCGCAAACTCGAACTGCCCAAGAGCACCGTCCAACGCAGTATCGCCACTCTCGCCGACCTTGGATGGCTCCGTCCCGATTCGTGCGCCTCGACCCGGTGGGTTGTCGGCGACCAGGTGCGCAAACTCAGCGGAAAGGTCGACGACGACGGCCAGTTGACCGCTGCAGCCGCATCCTCCCTCGCCCGACTCAACGCCGAGACTTTGGAGACAGTTCACGCAGCAGTCGTAGACGGACTGGCGCTTCGACTGGTTGACAGTGTGGACAGTGAACTGGCGCTACGGCTGATCCAGCCGATCGGCACCCGAGCTCCGCTATACGCCGGTTCGGCCGGAAAAGCCGTGCTGGCAGCCTGGCCCGACGCTGACGTCGAGTCGTACTTGGATGTGGAATTGCCACCAATCGCGAGCGGGACCATTACTGATCCGGAGACTCTGCGTCTTGAGCTCAAGAAGATTCGCCAACAGGGATATGCACTTTCGGTCAACGAGTTGACCGAGGGCATGACCGCCGTCGCGGCATGCATTCAGCCCGAAGGCAGTGCTCGGCCCGTAGCAACAATTAGTATCAACGGGCCGTCATTCCGTATCACCGAGGACCTTCACGCACTGTATGGAGAGAAGGTCATGACTGCGGCACGCGAGATCGGCCGCGAACTCGAGCACTGAATCGTCCACCCCCGAAGGGACACGACGAAATGCAGGCGAGACTGACCGCCTCTGCCGAGCCCGTGTGGTCGCAGTGCATGATGCGCCTGGTGGGCACGTCCTGGTGGTCGATCGTCACGTACTGACGGCCGGCCCCACCGTTGCGCGGTCGGGCCGGCCCGTGTGAACCGCATCCAGACGATCAGTCCTGCTGCGGTTCAAGACACGTGTAGCTCGGCGAATTTGCTGTGCAATCGGTCCCTGGACTGTTCAGCGACGAGGATCGCGCGGTCGACTAACGCCTGGTCGCACATTCGTCCGTCTTTCTTGACGTATCGACCGGCGACCAACACGTCGACCACGGCACCGGGATGCCCCTGGTTGACGATGGCTGAGATCGGTTCGTTGGACGATGCCATGCCGGCCTGATGCAGGTCCATCACCACCACATCGGCTGCTTTTCCGGGCGTGAGGCTACCCAGCTCGTGCTCCAACCCACACGCGCGCGCACCCTCGTAAGTGGCGAACGACAGCACCTCCCGCTCGGTGAACTTTTCGGCCGGTCGGGCGACACCCCTGACCTCGTCGAGCATCTGCCCCATCAGGGCCGCCCGCATGACCGAAAACATGTCTGCAGGGGCGCTCGGTTCGGCGTCGATGCTGAAACTGGGTCGCACACCGGCCGCCAGCAGACGGCCGGTAGCTGGCCTTCCAATTCCCATGGCGAGCTCGATGTAGGCCGAAACAGATGCAGTCCCACCTGAATCGGCGACCATGGCGAACTCATCGTCTGTGGACTCGCAGGCATGAATGTAGAGCAGGTCGTCTCCTAATAGCCCGTTGTCCGCGAGCGCCGCGATCCCCCCCTTTCTGCCGCCAATGTGCATCGACGAACGGAGCCCGAGCGACCGCGCAAATGCCAAGTCGTCGCGAGTAGCATCCAGACCGGACAAGTCCGGGCCGCGAACCATGAGGGCGAAACTGACGAGTCCTCCGCCGGCAGTATTCCCACGTTCCAAGACCTCGGTGATGTAGCGGGGATGCCGACGAGATCCTGTGCGTTCGCGCCAGGCATATGTGTCGACCGACGGCCATCCGTAAGCGAGGACGGCGCGGCCACCCGCATCCACCAGGCCCTGGAGTACTGCCTCGGTGTGTTCAGGGCTGTTCTGGACATGCGACTCGTCGCGGACCGTGGTGATGCCCGATTCCAAAGCACCCAGGGCGCCAAGCAGATCACCGGCATAGACGTCCTCAGGCGTGACCAAACCCCCATAACCCGACCGAACGACGCGTGCGTACGCCTCCCAGTCCTGCCAGGCAGAAACACCGCGGATTGCCGTCTCCCACATGTGCCTGTGGGTGTCGACGAATCCCGGTATGAGCACCTTATTGGTGGCATCGACGGTGGGTACATCTGTCTCTATGTTTCTGCCCACCTGGCTGATCCGCCCATCCTCGATCAGCAGGTCTCCGTAGAAATCTCCCAACTTCGGATCCTGCGTCACAAGAAAGCCGCCGGCGTACTTCACAGCGCTCATCGCGCGTTCCTCCTGAAACGTAGCAAGCGAGAACTCGCTCGAAAATTCATCATCTTGGGTCACGCACAAGTTCTCCCTGCTCGCGTGGCACCAAAGCAGTGCGTCACGATGCCGCGAATACCGCCCAGGTCGTCGAACTATGTTGCGCACCGAGGGTAGTTCGGATGTTAGAACCACGACGGCCGAGACGAAATTTCGGCGCCCTGCCGGGCCCGGTATCGGCCCTGACTCAGCATGCCCTCTGGGCGCCCACCATCGTGACCGCTACCTTCGCCGGACGTTCGGACTTGTTCCGCCAAGCGTGGCGAGGACCCAGTTGCACCACCACATCGCCTGCACTGAGACAGGTTTCAGCTCCCTCATCGAGTTCGAGCCAAACCTCCCCCTCCAAAATCAAGACGTAGTCGATCGTCTCGCTAGTGTGCATCCCCGGGGAGTCAGGTTCGACGAGCGCGGCGAGGTCAGGGTTGTAGGTCATGAACTCCTCACCGGCTGCAGCCGGATCGAAATCGGGTGCCATTGCCGCGGAGTCGGGCGGGAGCTGCAGGATCATGAAAGCTGACCCTCCGACTGAGGGCAACAGGTCACCAGTGAGCGCCGTCGGCTCATCCGACGGAGGAGCGAGCGTTCCACTGGTCTCCGTCCGCCATAGGCGCGCAATCGCCCCGCCCTCAATGTGTTTGTAAACGTATGAGTTGGGGGCGTGGGAGTCGGATAGAAACACCGAGCGTCCTGCCTTGTCGATTCCTGTGACGACGCGCCTGACCTGCATCGCGGTCCTTTCTCGATTCGAATTTCATGAAGGACTACCGGGTGTTGCGAGGTACCTGGATCTCAACTCGTCCGAAACTTCATGCGTGGACTCACCTGTACACGGCCCCGAGGCGGGGTTCGCAAAGGTCAATGAGCAGCGCCGAGTCGAGCCTTTGGAAACGGCAGCTCTTATTGTGGACCGCCTGTATCGCATAGCGGGACGCTACTACTGCCAGCTTGTGACTGTCAACACATCCCCATTTGCGGTCGGTTGCGGGCGCCGAACGTGCATGAGGGAGGCGGCCTGCGTTGACGGCAGGTCGGTAGTGACCCGGCGGCCCCTTTGGGCGATGAAGGGCCCGACTACGGCGCCCGAAGCCGCCGTCGGGGTTGCGTTCGATATACGAACGCTTCGTACGATTAAGTGGTCGTTTCGGGTCGATTCCTTCGACGTTGAGGTAGATCAATGATTGGCAAGTTTGTCGCTGGGTGGTTCCCGTGGCCTCGCGTGTTGATCAGTCGAATCTGAATTGATTCCGTCATTGGCCCGTTGGAGATGCCGAGTTTCTACTGCTGCAATGATTCCGGCGTAATGCGTGTCGATCTGTCGCCGAGGGTCGTGAATGCGGGGATTCCGCTTTGCGCGAGGTCGTCGATCCATGTGCGCAGATGCTCTTGGCACGTGAGGTTTTGACGGTGCGGACCAGTCCCGCATTATTACTCCTCAGCCTCCGCGCGTACCCGATCTGCCGATCCTGATCGATGAGCGTGTCGACAAGGACGCGGCGCTGGGCGGTGAGCCGCTCGACCCCGGTCCGCAACGCGTTGCGGACCATGGGCCAGTTGCCACTCGAGAGCTCGACTCTTCGACGGTTGGCCGAGGAAGCGTCGGAGAACACCCCATCCAACGCCCGGATTACCCACTGCATGATATGGAAAGGGTCGAATCGGATTCGGGCGTGCGAGGGTGCTCCTCGGTGGCGGCGCGGAGCCCCTCGATCCGTCCATTGATACCGACTCGACCGCGTCTATGGGTTGCTACTGTTAGTGCTCACAAAAACCGCGAGGGACTAGCGCTTCGTCCGAATTCGTTGCACTCCAAAGTCTTGTGGTCGTTTTCGTGGTCGCCGAGCTCAGATACTTGTGCGGGTGCCCGTAACAGATTTCCCCAACGCCGATGCGGTAGAGGCGGTCGAGCCATCGGTCCCACGCACAGCGCATCAGGACACCCGTTCTGTCTTCCGGGGCATCGCGTCCGGCCACTCGGGCGGATATGTTATCGCGTGCGCGGACACAGTCCGCCGCTCGGCCGACGATTCCTGCCTCCATTTGGTGGCGGACTGCCATGCTGCATTGACAGTCGCACACCACCCAGGTACCGTCCCTCCAGGTAAACCGGTCGGTCCACTTAGCGGACCAGTCTCTGAACTGTTCGGGCTGT
>DATFCF010000180.1:0-2723 GCA_035253445.1 Mycobacterium sp. | reverse complement strand
GAAGCGGCAATAAGCGCTGCGCGATGGGCCGCAGCCGTCGCGGATAGGTTCGAGACGTCGCTACACATCGTTCACGCGATACCCGACCCCGGTCATCTGCTTTCCGACGCTGCTGCTTCGGTTTACGCGGCGCTGATCACCGAGCGACGAGCGCTGGCCGAAACCATCCTGAAGTCCGCTGAAGAGACGGTGCGCGCGAAGTTCCCCGGCGTGACCGTCACCGCGACGCGGTTCGACGAAGCCGCCTCCAAGGTGTTGACCGGCCTGAGCCGCCGTGCTCGGCTTATCGTCCTCGGGTGCGCCGACGTTTCGCCGGGTGCGGCGCTGCTACTCGGGTCGACAACAGTTGCGGTGACTTCACATTCGGCATGTCCCGTCGTGGCGTGGCGCGGCGGCATCGTCACACCAACAGATCAGCCAATCGTTCTGGGAGTCGACAGCGAACAAACGGGCCAGGCCGCATTCCAAACCGCATTCGAGTTCGCAGACCGGCTCGGCGTCGGGGTGAAAGCCGTTCACGCGTGGTCGACCCGTCGCCCACCGGGTGATGTCACCATTCCCTACCTGATCGACTGGGAAGCCCTCGAAACTGCCGAGTGGACGTACCTGATGAATACGGTGGAACCGTGGAGCAGTCGTTATCCAAACGTCGACGTGACGTACTTCGTCGAAGCGCACGGAGCCAGCCGCGCAATTCTGGACCAGATTACGGATTCGCAGCTGGTCGTCGTCGGTAACCGGGGACGCGGTGTGCTGGCCAGCGCCTTGCTGGGCTCCACAAGCCTTAACCTGCTGCATCACTCCTCGGTACCGGTGATGGTGTGCCGGGTGCGCACCCCAAATGCGCAGTCTGAGCTTCTCGGTGAAGGGAATTGAGTGATGAGCACAGGTGATTACGGCCTGGAATACGACGCCCAACTTCAGCCGGAGGACACCCTCATCGACCGCGGCGTCGACGACGTACTCGACGAAGGGTTTTCGCCACCCGAACGGCTGTACGGACGTAACTCCTTCGGCACTTCGCGCGAAAGCCTGGACCAGCGGCTTGCGGAGGAAGAGCAAGATCCGGCATCGCGGATGAACATCCCGTTCGACAAGGGTGAGCAGCTTCGCTCCGATGCGGCCGAACGGGAAGCCGAGTTTCCGCTGCGAGGTGAGGTTGGACGTGCGCGTGCAGGTCGACTAGTGGCGCCGGACTGGGAATTTGGCGAAGACGCAGAGGCAGAGCTGGTTGCTGAGGACGTCGGTATCAGCGGCGGCGCAGCCGCTGCGGAGGAGGCCGCAGTTCACATCATCGAGGACGCCGGGTAGGCGACCGCGTATCCGGATTCAGCGCTACTGAAATTCGGCCGCTAACCGTAGCTATGGCCAGCGCCGACCGAATGTGGCGCTCCGTAGCATCAACCGCCGGCTGGGGCGATCAACCCGTAGTGCCCGTCGTAGCGGTGGTACAGCACGCTGGCGCGGCCCTGGGCGGCATCGACGAAGAACAGAAACGGCAGGCCCAGTAGGCCAAGTCGTTCAGTTGCCTGCTCGACGGTACGGCACGGGGCTCGCTGCGAGCTGATCGTCAGCGGCAGCTCGAATGGGGCCAATTCCTTCGGCGACACCGGAACCACAAGTGCCAGACGGTAACCCGTCGGACCGCCGCGGTAGAGGACACCTGCGAAGGCGGTGCCTTTTTCGGTGAACAGGTGAAAGTCGTAGTCGAGCAAGTCCATTTCCATGGCGGCCTCATCGACCGTGCACGGCCCCAGCGTGAACGATTTACGGCGGATGATCCGGCGATCTTCCTCCGGGCGGGGAAAGTGGCTCGGCCGATGCACCGGTTCGGAGTCGTGGCGCCACTCATGGGGACCGGACGCGGAGACCTTGCCACGCCGGGCTTCCCAGTGTTCGGCGACCCGTTCCAGCCTCTGTCGCAGCCGCGCCTCAAGCCGATCGATCGCTTCACGTGCAGTGCGGCCCTGAACTTGAGCACGGACAAGTCGGCCGTTGACGTCGAGATTGGCCTGCGCCATCACCGGTCGTTTCACGGCCGGATCAGCGCTCTCGGTTAGTTTGACGCGGGCGTGCAGCACCGGTTCATGAGTGAGCCGACCGAGTTTGCCGATCTTCTCGCGCGCATAGTCGGCCGCACCAGGAAGCTGGCCGCGGGTAGTCACGTCGACCTCGAGAGCGGCCGGCAGTTCGGGTTCGTGTTTCATGGTCTCGTTGTTACGAAGCCGGGCGCTGCGCCGAGGATGCGAACGACTGCTGCTCCCCCGGTTCGCACAAGCGGCGCCCGGTCACCCTCTCGGTCAGGATCCGGATGAAGTGGTCCCTCCGTCCGTCAACCCACGGCTGTACGAACGTGCCCGACACTTCCACCAGCTCGTCAACGTCGGTAATCCGCTGCGCGTGCCCGACGACGGTGACACTCCACCCTGTGCGCAGGTCGGGATCCAACTCGTCGGCCTGGAACGCCACGACGAAGTTCCGTGCGGCCGCGGTCAGCTTGGTCCCGCCGGCAACCCGGATCACCACGTCGTCCCGAAACAACCGGAAGTTCACGGGCTGAACCGCCGGTAGCGCATCCTCCGTGAAAACCAGCCGACCTACCCGCACCGTCTGCAACAGCTCCAAAGACTGCTGACGGTCCAGGATTTCAAGCTCTTGCCGCGGCGACGTCATCGCTTCCTCCCTGCACTAGTGCGAGCGTCCCCTTTGAGGTGGAACGCATC
>DATFCF010000179.1:0-7882 GCA_035253445.1 Mycobacterium sp. | reverse complement strand
GACGAGGCCGCCGGTGAGGTCATCGGGGTTGGTGCGCTGCGCCAGCTCGGCCTTGACCGTGTTCATGTCCAAGCGCCCGGCATGCAGGATGCCTTGCGAGTCCAGCACTGTGAGATCCGAAATGCCGGCCGACAGAAGAATATTCGCGCATGCCACACCGGCGGCACCTGCACCGGAGACGACGACGCGCAACGAGGTCATGTCGCGGTCGAGCACCTTCGCCGCCCCCAGGAGCGCGGCGAGCACGACGATCGCGGTGCCGTGCTGGTCGTCGTGCATGACGGGGCAGTCCAGCGCGTCGATGACACGACGCTCGATCTCGAAGCAGCGCGGTGCGGAGATGTCCTCAAGGTTGACCGCGCCGAACGTCGGGCGCAGCCGCACCAGCGTTTCGACGATCTCGTCGGGATCCTTGGTGTCCAGCACGATCGGGATCGAGTCGAGGCCGGCGAAGGTCTTGAACAGCCCGCACTTGCCCTCCATCACCGGCAGCGACGCCGCGGGACCGATGTCACCGAGGCCGAGCACGGCGCTGCCGTCGCTGACGACGGCGACAAGGCGGTTGGCCCAGGTGTACCGCGCGGCCAGCGTGTGGTCGGCGGCGATCGCGCGACTGACCTGAGCCACCCCCGGCGTGTACGCGATCGACAGTGCGCGCTGGGTGTCCAGCGGCGCGTTCAGCGCTACCGAGAGCTTTCCACCGACGTGTGCGGCGAAGATCTCCTCATCGGTGACGACGATCTGCGGGCTCTGGACTTCCTGCGGCACCGTTTCAGTCACCGGCTCAGGCTACTTGGCCTAATTAACAAGACCGCCGACGGGGTTGCGAATATTGCGAATATTCCGCTCAGATCAGGCCGAGATCAGTGACTGCCTTGCGCTCGTCGGCGAGTTCCGCTGTGGACTTGTCGATCCGGCCTCGGGAGAAGTCGTCGATCTCCAGGCCACCCACGATCGACCAGTTGCCGTCCTTGGTGGTCACCGGGAACGACGAGATCAGGCCCTCGGGGACGCCGTAGCTGCCGTCGGAAACGACCGCCATCGACACCCAGTCGCCGTCCGGGCTGCCCTGCAGCCAGTCCCGGGCGGCGTCGATGGTCGCCGACGCGGCCGAGGCCGCCGATGATGCGCCGCGCGCGTCGATGATCGCGGCGCCGCGCTTGGCGACGGTGGGGATGAAGTCGTTCTCGATCCAGGCCTGGTCGTTGACGACCTCGGCCGCGTTCTTTCCGCCGACCTCGGCGTGGAAGATGTCGGGGTACTGGGTGGCCGAGTGGTTGCCCCAGATCGTGATCTTCTTGATGTCGGTGACCGCGGCTCCGGTCTTCTTGGCCAGCTGCGAGATCGCCCGGTTGTGGTCGAGGCGGGTCAGCGCGGAGAACCGCTCCTGCGGGATGTTCGGCGCGTTGGTCATCGCGATCAACGCGTTGGTGTTGGCCGGATTTCCGGTCACGCCGACGCGGATGTCATCTGCGGCAACCTCATTGAGGGCCTTGCCCTGGGCGGTGAAGATCGCGCCGTTGGCCTCGAGCAGGTCGCCGCGCTCCATGCCGGGGCCGCGGGGGCGGGCGCCGACAAGCAGCGCGAGGTTCACGCCGTCGAAGATCTTGGTGGGGTCAGAACCGATCTCGACGCCGGCCAGCGTCGCGAACGCGCAGTCGTCGAGCTCCATCACGACACCCTCGAGCGCTTTGAGGGCGGGCTCGATCTCGAGCAGACGCAGCTCGATCGGGCGATCGGCGCCGAGCAGCGAGCCGCTCGCGAGGCGGAACAGCAGGCTGTAGCCGATCTGGCCGGCGGCACCGGTGACGGCGACCTTGAGGGGACTTGTGCTCACGTCAGATGCTCCTTGGACTCCAGTTGGGTTCCGGACGAAACTAGCGCACTCGGGTCAGCGGTCGAATCCCTGGTCCGAACCTGCTCTGGCACGGTGCGGATATAGCGGGCCGCGTAACATTGCGCGAGGGCCATAAGACCTGCGCTGGTGCTCTTTGGCTGTCCTTGTTCAGGGGAGAGTGACCGTTGCCATCGTTTCGCGCGTTGCCTCCGTCGCTTCGACCTGTCGTGCGGTCCAAGGCCTCCGGCCCGGATGCGTCGTCCATACACGTCCCTGTGGCGCGGGCCATGGTCGACTGCGGCATCTACGTCGACGGCAAACGGCTGGCGGGCAAGTACACCCACGCTGCCGCGCTGAGCAAGGTGCACGAGCTGGAGAGCGAAGGCAAGGATGCGTTCGTCTGGATCGGCTTGCACGAACCCGATGAGCACCAGATGCAGGCGGTCGCCGACGTGTTCTGCCTGCATGAGCTGGCCGTCGAGGACGCCGTGCACGCCCATCAGCGGCCCAAGCTCGAGCGCTACGACAAGACGCTGTTCATGGTGCTCAAGACCGTGAACTACGTCGAACACGAATCCGTGGCGCTGGCCCGCGAGATCGTCGAGACCGGCGAGATCATGATCTTCGTCGGAGCCGATTTCGTGGTGACGGTTCGTCATGGCGAGCACAGCGGGCTGGCCGGGGTGCGCAAGCGGCTGGACGCTTCGCCGGCCACTCTCAAACTCGGTCCGTACGCGGTCATGCACGCGATCGCCGACCACGTCGTGGACGGCTACCTCGATGTCACCGACCTCATCGAAACCGATATCGACGCGATGGAAGAGGACGTCTTCTCGCCGACGAGAAAGACCGACATCGAGTGCATCTACCTGCTCAAGCGTGAAGTCGTCGAGCTGCGACGGGCGGTCGGTCCGTTGACGCTGGCATTGCAGCGGATGGGCACCGACCACAACGACCTGATCTCGATCGAGGTCCGGCGATACATGCGCGACGTGCTGGATCACAACATTCAGGCCTCCGACCGGATCACCAGCTACGACGAAATGCTCAGCTCACTGGTGCAGGCCGCGGTCGGCAAGGTCGCGATGCAGCAGAACGTCGATATGCGCAAGATCTCGGCCTATGTCGCGATCGCGGCGGTGCCCACGGCGATAGCCGGCATCTACGGGATGAACTTCGACTACATGCCGGAGCTGCACCAGGTGTGGGGTTATCCGGCGGTGTTGTTGGTGATGCTGGTCTTCTGCACCGTGCTGTTCCGCGCGTTCCGCCGAAACCATTGGCTCTAGTTTCGACGAACGTTCGTTACCGCTCGACGTTTGGCCGATTTGTCGAGCGGTACGGAACGTTCGCGCACACGCGACTCAGGTGGGGTTGGCGGCGCGCCTGCCCGGGTCCAGCACGTCGACCCCGTCCTGCGTCCACGCCTCCCGCATGGCGTCGGCACCCTTGAGCCGCACCCACGCCGCCTCGTTGCCGGTGATCGGGATCGCTCTGAAGATGGCGACGGCTGGCTGCGGAGCAGGCAGCGCGACGTCGTCGATATCGCTGCAGCCCAACAGGAAAGCGGTGAACGGCGCACCCTCCCATAGTGGCGACTGCAGATCCACCAACGCGTCGGGTTCCAGCATCAACCCTTCCACTGCGGGTGCGGCGGCCAGGATGGCCACCGAGCGGGACAGGCCTTTGGGGGACGGCCCGCGCAGCGCCACCACCACCTCCGCGCGCGGCCCGTGTATGGCGTCGGTGACCATCTCGGTCGGTTCGAACATCGGATGACGCGAACAGCCAAGCGACACATAGTGATAGGCGCCCACACTGTCGGGACCAAATCGCAGCACCTCGATGCGTTCGGCACCGAGAAATGTCACGCTCGCCGCATCGGGCTCGGCAGTGACCCCCGCCCGGGCGAAGTGCTCGTGCAGGTGTGCACGGACTTGCGCCAGGACGTCGGTCACTCGGCCGGTGGTGGCGGCGCAGGCTCGCTCGCCGACGCAGGCTGACCGTTGCCGCCACCGGCAGCGATGGTCAGGTTCTCGCCGGTGTCCGCGTCGAAGATCGCCACCTTGGACGTATCGAAAGCCAGCTGTATCGTCTGGCCGGCGACCACCTTGGATTCAGTGGAAACCCTTGCCACGAACTCGTTTTCCCCGACCCCGGAGTCCGCCGCCAACTCAGCCAGCTGCTGCGCCTGTGCGCCCGCGCCCTCGGTCTTGAAGTGCACGTACTTGTCGGCGCCGAGAGATTCGACCATGTCGACGGTGACCTCGAAGGTCAGCGCTCGAATGCGGGCATAGCCGTCAAGCAGCGTGGCATCCTCGAGATGCTCCGGCCGGACACCGACGATCACGTTGTTGGGCTTGCGGTGCTGCGCGAGCAAGTCGTGCACTTCTTGGGTCAGCGTGACTTCGCCGAACTGCAGGCGCACCCCGACGTCGGTGAGGGTGGCCGGGAAGAAGTTCATCGACGGCGATCCGATGAAGCCCGCGACGAACAGGTTGGCCGGGCTGTTGTAGAGCTCTTCCGGCGTGCCGATCTGCTGTGCGACACCGCCGAGCAGCACCACCACCCGATCCCCCAGCGTCATCGCCTCGGTCTGGTCGTGTGTGACGTAGACGGTGGTGGTGCCCAACCGATTCTGTAGCCGCGCGATCTCCGACCGCATCTGTACGCGCAGTTTGGCGTCGAGGTTCGACAGCGGCTCGTCCATCAGGAAGGCCTTGGGGTCGCGCACGATGGCGCGGCCCATCGCCACTCGCTGTCGCTGACCACCGGAGAGCTGTCCGGGCTTGCGGTCCAAAAGCTCGGTCAGGCCAAGGATTTTCGCGGCCTCGTCCACCTTGGTGGCGATCGCGTCTTTCTTCTGCTTCGCCAGCGTCAACGGGAATGCGATGTTCTGGCGCACCGTCATGTGCGGGTACAGCGCGTACGACTGGAACACCATGGCGATGTCGCGGTCCTTGGGAGCCTTCTCGTTGACGCGCTCGCCACCGATCCGCAACTCGCCCGACGAGATGTCCTCCAAGCCGGCAATCATGTTCAGCGTGGTGGACTTTCCGCAGCCGGACGGGCCGACCAAGATGATGAACTCGCCGTCCGCGATCGTGAGGGAGAGATCCTTCACGGCCGCCGCGCCGTTGGGGTAACTCTTGGTTACCCGGTCCAACACAATTTCGGCCATTCGAATTACCCCTTTACCGCGCCGGATGTCAGCCCAGCGACGATCCGCCGCTGGAAGATGAGAACAAAGATAATGATCGGGATCGTGATGATCATCGCGCCGGCCGCAATCGACCCGGTCGGCTCCTCGAATTGCGAACTGCCGGTGAAGTTCGCGATCGCCACGGGTGCGGTGATCGCCCGTTCGGTAGCGGTCAGCGACAGGGCCAGCAGCAGGTCGTTCCAGGCGAAGATGAACACCAGGATCGCGGCGGTGACGATGCCGGGCGCGGCCAGCGGCGCGATTACTTTACGGAAGGCCTGAGCGGGCGTGGCACCATCCATTTTCGCGGCCTTCTCCAAATCCCAAGGGATCTCCCGGAAGAACGCCGACAGCGTGTAGATGGCAAGCGGCAACGCGAAAGTGATGTAGGGAATGATCAATCCGGGCCACGTGTCGAAAAGGCCGACCGCGCGTTCGATGTTGAAAATCGGTGTCACCAGCGAGATGTGCGGGAACATCGCGATCAGCAGTGCCACCCCGATGAGCAGTTGCTTGCCTGGAAAGTTCAGCCGGGCCACCGCATAGGCCGCCATGCCGCCGATCACCACCGCGATCACCGTGGTGATCAGGCCGATGCCGATGGAGTTGACCAGCGCGGAACTGAACGCGCCGCCTTGGAAAATGGCTTTGTAGTTGTCGAACGTGATCTCCGCCGGAATCAGCTTGCCGTCCTTGACACTTGACGTCGGCTTCAGCGACAGCGACAGAATCCACAACACGGGAAACAGTGCGTAGATGACCACCAGGACGTTGATTACCACCCAACCCGTGGCGCGCCCGGCGCCGGCCCGGTCAGTCATGTCTGCTCGCTTCTCCCCCGCTAGCGGGTGGGCCCGCAGCTTGCGAGGGGAGTACCCCCACCTCGGGCCCCTGGGGGCCCGCATCGTCAGCTTCGGCCATCTCAGCGACTCCCCTCGTCGGCCCCCGGCGCTGCTGCGCCGAAGCCCTTGATGAAGATGAAGGCGATCAGAGCCACCGACAGGAATATCAGCACGCTGATCGCAGAACCCAACCCGACGTTGAACGCCTTGAACAGGTTGTCGTAGCCCAGGATTGACACCGAGCCGGTGTTGTTGGACCCACCGGTGATCACGTAGATGTTGTCGAAGATGCGGAACGCGTCGAGGGTGCGGAACAACAGCGCGACGAGGATGGCGGGTTTGATCAACGGGATCGTCACCTTGAACAGCCGCTTCCACGCGCCGGCCCCGTCCATCTGAGCCGCGCGCAGCAGATCCTCTGGCACCAGCGCCAAACCGGCCAGCAGCAATAGCGACATGAACGGCGTCGTCTTCCAGACTTCGGCGAGTACCACGATGGCCAGCGAGGGCAGCTGTTCAGTCAGCGGCGCCGAGCCTTCTGGCAGCAGGTTGGCCAGATAGCCGGTGCTCGGCGTCCACGCGTAGTACCAGCTGTAGGCCGCGGCGACAGTGACGATGCCGTACGGAATCAGAACCGCGGTGCGCACAACGCCCTTGCCGAAGATCGTCCGGTGCATCACCATCGCCAGCGCCATGCCGAGCACGAGTTCGATGGCGACCGAGATGACGGTGATCGCCAGCGTGACGGCGAACGCCGTCCACCAATAGCCATCCGTCAGGATGGTGATGTAGTTCGACAGCCCGACGAACGCGGTGTCGTCGGGGGCGGCCATGTTGTAGCGCTGCAGGCTCAGCCATATCGCGTAACCGATGGGATACGCCGTCACCACCAGCATCAGGATGACGGCGGGTGCGATCAGCAGGAACGCCAGCCGACGCTCGGAACGCACATCGTCGGTGGCCTGCTTGGCACCGTCGGGTGCAGCGACCGGCTCCACGGCAGCTGCGGTCATGGGATCAGCCCCTTACCCTCGATGGCCTTCTGCACCTGTTCGGCGAGTTCGTCAGCCGTCCGCTCCGGGTCGATGTCGGTGATCGGCGCCAGCGTCACCGAAATCCGGGTCGACACCGCTTGATAGACCGGCGTGGCCGGCCGCACCGCCGCGTTGGTGAGCTGATCGCGAATAATGGCGTATTGCGGATACTTCGCCTGGAACGCCGGATCGTCGTAGAGCGACGTCCGCACCGCTGGCAGCCCGCCCTCGACCGAGGTGTAGCGCTGGTTCTCGACATTGCGCAGGCAGCGGATCGCCTCGAAGGCCTCGGCCTTGTGCTGGGTGTTCTTGCCGACCGCCAGGTTCAGACCGCCAAGTGTCACCTTGGCAGGCTCGTCCTGCTGCACACCCGGATAGTGGGCGAACCCGAACACCGGCTTGCTCGCGTCGTAGGCGACCTTGAACTGTTCGTCGGTCGGCGAGAAGGTGCCGGCATCGTTGATGCTGCCTGCCAGGTCGGGCTGGTCGTTCAGCGGCAGGAAGCTCACCCCGCCCTTCACCGCGTTCTCCAACAACGACGGCAGCACGTACGGCCAGTTGACCTCCAGCGCGGCGTTGCCCTGTTCGAGCGCCAACCGCGCGGTCGTCTCGTCGGTCTGCGTGATCGACGGGTCAGCCCCAGGCGCGGTGGCGACCGACTTGATGATCTGCAGCGCCTTGACGGTGGCCGCGCGATGTTCGGGGGTGTCGGTGAGGGTGACGGTCTTGCCGTCGTCGGAGAGCACTTGGCCGCCAGCACTTTCCAGCAAAGTGTTGAACCAGACAACCAGACCTTCGTACTGCTTGCCCTGCACGGCAATCCAACTCGGCTCGCCTGCCGCGTGAAGCCGGGTCGCCTCAGCCACCATGCCGTCCCATGTCGTCGGCGGCTCGGGTATCAAATCGGCACGGTACCAAAGCAATTGGGTGTTCGTGGTGATAGGCGCGGCGTAGAGCTTGTCGTTCC
>DATFCF010000178.1:0-2898 GCA_035253445.1 Mycobacterium sp. | reverse complement strand
TGCTCGACGGCAACAAGAGCCACGAGTGGTGGGCCGGCGTGGCGATCGGGTTGACGTTGGTGGTCAAACCTCTGCTGGCGCCACTGTTGTTGCTGCCCTTGCTGAACCGGCAGTGGCGAGCGTTGGTGACCGCGATCGCCGTGCCGCTGGTGTTCAACATCCTCGGGTGGTGGCTGGTCAACGATCCGATGAACTTCGTCACCAGGACGATGCCCTACATCTTTTCGACGCGCGACTATTTCAACAGCTCGATCCTCGGCAACGGGACGTACTACGGCCTGCCGACGTGGCTGATTCTCTTGCTGCGCATCGGGTTTGCGGCGCTGGCCGTGGTGTCGTTGTGGCTGCTGTACCGGTACTACCGGAAGCGCGACCCGCTGTTCTGGATGCTGACATCGTCGGGTGTGCTGCTGGTCGCGTCGTGGCTCGTGCTGTCGCTGGGTCAGGGCTACTACTCGATGATGCTGTTCCCGTTCTTGATGACGGTGGTGCTGCCGAACTCGGTGATCCGCAGTTGGGTGGCGTGGCTGGCGATCTACGGCTTCATGACGATGGACCGCTGGCTGCTCGGTCACTGGCCGACGACGGGTCGTGCGCTGGAGTATCTGAAGATCACCTATGGCTGGTCGCTGATTTTGGTGGTGGTGTTCGCGGTGCTGTACTTCCGGTACCTCGACGCCAAACAGGATGGGCGGCTCGATGAGGGGATCGATCCGCCGTGGGTGAGCGATAAGAAGGCGGAGCCCGCGCCGGCGTAGTCGCTACGCCGGGTAGACGGCGAACTCGGCGCTGTCCGCAACACAAGTGAACAGCAGTGGCTGTGTCATCGCGTTGCCCGAATAGCACGTAAACGGGCCGATCTCCTGATACTTGTCGCCCGACAGGTCGTACCGAACGGCAAAGTCAGACGCAGTTATGCAATCGATGTCGCCGACGGTGATTTCGATCAGTTGGCCGGACCGCGGCGGGCACTGAAATGAGTTCGGCGACTCGGCGATAGGGACACCGTCGGGGACCGCGATGCTGACGGGCGCGCTGCCCAGCGCGAGCGCGGTAGCCGCAGCGAGGAGCGCAATCATCGCGAACGTTGGGTATGACCGCCGAATGCCCATCCGCGCATCTTCGCACCTTGTAGTTGCACACCGCCTGAGTTCAGACAAAGTGCGTAGCACTTGCTCAACGTCACTCTTGCGCCGGTGAGCTAGCGTGGGTTTATGACGACTCCGGGTCCCAACGTGCAACTCACCGACGACGAGTGGCGCAAGAAGCTCAGCCCCGACGAGTTCGCGGTGCTGCGACAGGCCGGCACCGAGCGGCCGTTCACGGGTGAGTACACCGACACCAAGACCGAGGGTGTTTACGAATGCCGGGCGTGCGGCGCCGAGTTGTTCCGCAGCACCGAGAAGTTCGAATCCCATTGCGGCTGGCCGTCTTTCTTCGATCCGGCAAACTCCGACGCGGTGATTTTGCGGACCGACGACTCACTCGGGATGCACCGTGTCGAGGTGCTGTGCGCCAACTGCCACAGCCACCTCGGCCACGTGTTCGAGGGCGAGGGCTACCCGACCCCGACCGATCAGCGCTACTGCATCAATTCGATCTCGCTGCGGCTGGTACCAGCTTCGGGTTAGCGATTTCCGTCGCAGGCCGCATCATTGCGAGCAGTTCGGCGGCGCTGACCGGCGGGCTGTAGTAGAAGCCCTGCGCCACGTCGCATCCGTAATCGCGGAGCCTGGCGGCGGTTTCGGCATTTTCAACGCCTTCGCCAACGGTGGTCAGCCCCAGCGCGTGGGCGAGATCCACAACCGCCCGCACGACCGCCGCTGCCCGTGGATCGACGGTGATGGGTGCGATGAAGTGACGATCCAGCTTTACTTCGTCGATCGGCAGGTCACGCAGATACGACAGCGTCGAGTACCCATTGCCGAAATCGTCGATGGCGATCCGGATTCCGCCTTCCCGCAACTGGTGCAGCACCGTCTGCGTGCGACCGATGTTGTCCAGGAACAAGTCTTCGGTGATCTCGACGGTCAGGGCGGTCGCCCTGAGCCTCCTGACGCCGAGCGCACGGGTGATCGTCGCGGGCAGCTTCAGGTCGGCCACCGACGGAGCGAAGAGGTTGACCGCAATTGGTACGTCGACACCGGCGATTTGCCATCGGACCGCATCGTCGAGCGCCTTGTTCAGCACCAGGTCGGTGGCGGCACCCATCAAGCCATGTCGGCGCACCAACGGCAGGAATTCCTCGGGGCCAAGAACGCCGCGGTCGTGGTGCGGCCACCGCAGCAGCGCCTCGACACCCACGATTTCCGTGGTGCGCAGATCGAACTTGGGTTGATACACCAACGTCAGGTCATAACGGTCGATGGCTTGCCGAAGTTCTCCCAGCAGCCGCACCATCGCCGCGCCACTGGCCGCGGGCAACCTCTCCGGTTGCCTTGACAGCTCCGTGTCGACGGGATCGGCCCACTGCAGCTCCGAGGTGAAGGGATGCACACCGCCGATCCGCGAGCGCTTGGCCGAATACATCGCCATATCGGCCTGTTTGAGCAGTTTCTCGGCGGACAAGTCCATATCGTCGGGCGCCGCGACAGCAAGTCCGACGCTGGCACGCATCAACAGCTCCTGGCCGTCGATCACGAATGCCTCGTCGAAGGCCTCCACCACTCGGTGAGCGACGAGATGCACCTGCTGGATGCTGCCTTCCACGAGAACGGCGAATTCATCGCCGCCGACACGGGCGACGGTGTCGCTCGTGCGCACGCAGGCGAGGATGCGCCGAGCGGCGCGATGTAAGAGTGCGTCGCCGGCAGGATGCCCGAGGCTGTCGTTGACGAGCTTGAAATCGTTGAGGTCCAGTGACAGCACCGCCACCGAGAGGTCGCTGACCTGGCGCAT
>DATFCF010000177.1:0-2387 GCA_035253445.1 Mycobacterium sp. | reverse complement strand
GACGGCGCACCGTCTGCACCGGCGTCGGGATAGCATAGATAGCCGAACCACCCGCCCCCGACCGCGCCGGTCGACGTGCCCGGGGGCACATCGAATACCTCTGAGACGCCCACGGGTGACACCGTCACCGACGGGGCGATGACCGCACCGGAGCCGAACCATTCACCGATCAACGCGGCCGGCGGCGGGAGCCCGCGTCCCGACGCGGCAGCGGCAACCGCGCGCAGCACCGCAGGGGCGCTGCCCAGGTCGCCGAGCTGATCGATCCGCACCGAGTAAGCGTGACAGAACGCTAGCGGGTGATGGTGCGCGGGATGTCGACGCCCGCCAGCTTGTCCGGGTTGCGCATCGCGTAGAAGTGGCTGATCCGGCCGTCGGCGATCTCGACGGTGATCACGCCTTCGAAGCTGTCGCCGAGGTAGAGCTTCAGCGCAGGCGCGTTGTTGTACATCGCGGGTTCCACCCGTCCGGATTCCCCCGCCATCCGGACGAGGCCCACCAGTAGCTTGGCGACCCGCTCCGCGCCTGCCACGGGGCGACGTGCGGCACTGACCTTGCCGTCGCTGTCGGCGGTCCAGACGACATCGGGCGACAGCATCTCCAGCAGTGCGTCGACGTCACCGGTGGACGCTGCGGTGAAGAACCGCGCCGTGAGCGCCATCGAGAGCTTCGGGTCAACGGGTTCGAACCGCTTGCGTCGTGACTGCACGTGCTCGCGGGCACGATGGGCTATCTGCCGAACGGCAACCGCCGACTTGCCGATCGTCGAGGCGATTTCGTCGTGACTGAACCCGAACACCTCATGCAGGACGAAGACAGCGCGTTCGTCCGGGCTCAAGGTCTCCAAAACCACGAGCATCGCCATCGAAACCGATTCGGCCAGCACCACATCGGCTGACGCGTCCGTCGTATCGAGCAACAGCGGCTCCGGCAGCCACGGGCCGACGTACTCTTCGCGCCTGCGTGATTGCGCACGCAGGGCGTTGAGCGACTGCCGGGTGACGAGCTGGGCAAGGTAGGCCTTGGTGTCATTCACCGAATCGAGGTCGACCTTGGCCCAGCGCAGGTAGCTGTCCTGCAGCACGTCGTCGGATTCCGTTGCACTGCCGAGGATCTCGTAGGCGATTGTGAACAGCAACGGTCGCAGCAGCGTGAAGCGTTCGGCGTGTTCGTCACCCGGCGTGGCGGTCATCGGGCCGTCGCCACCTGCGACTGCGCCAGCAGCTGCTGACGCCCCGGCCACGTCTTCCAGGAATACGAGCCGGGCTTCTCGGCCTCGTCGCGCATCCATTTCAGTGTGAAGCGGCACACCTGCTCCTTGATGAATGCGCCGGAGCGGCCGCCGACGTACAGCCGTCGCGGGGAGTCGTCGATGTTGTTGACCTGGAAGGTGCCCGCCTTGCGGCCCAGGCTGATGCATTGAGCCGCCATCCCGTGATTCACTCCGGCAGGCTCTTCCCCGGCGATGCGGCTCAGCACCGTGTCCGCGGCCTGAGCGCCCAGCGGAAGCGCGGCCTGGCAGCTCATTCGGTACGGCAGCCGCGAGGGCGACACCGCGTCACCGGCGCCGACGATGCGAGTGTCGGCCACGCTGGTGAGTGTTTCATCGGCCAGCAGCCGGCCCAGCTCGTCGGTGGTCAGGCCGCTCGCCGCAGCCAGCCCCGGCACGCCAAAGCCCGCCGTCCACACCGTCACCGCGCTGGGCACCTCGCGGCCGTCGTCGAGGACGACGCGATCGGCAGCCACTCGGGCGACCCTGGCGTTGTCGACCACCGCGACCCGCAGCTTGGCCAGCCGCTTCGCCACCGACCGCCGGCCGTTGCGGCCCAGCGACGGCCCGAGCACATCGGTCACCAGAGTCACCGGGCGGCCCGCTTCCGCGAACTCCGCCGCGGCCTCGATACCGGTCAACCCGCCGCCGACCACCACCGTCGGCGCCGACGTCGGCACGTCGGCAAGTCGGTTGCTCAGGCGCTGTGCGTGCTCGAGTTCACTTATCGGATAGGCGAACTCACCTGCGCCTGGCACTGAATCGGGCACGGTGCCGGAGCTGCCGACGGCGTAGACGAGGTAGTCGTAGTGCAGCGACTCACCGGATGCCAGCTCGACGGTGCGTGCGGTGGCATCAATGCGCGTCGCGGCGTCGACGACGACTCCGACATCAGCGGCCAGCACGCTCGAATAGTCGGCGATCGCGTCGTCGTTTCCTGCAACGAGCTGGTGCAGCCGGATCCGCTCGACGAACGCGCCACGCGGGTTGACCATCGTCACGCTGGCGCGCCGCGCGAGCCGGTTGGCGGCCATCACCCCGGCGTATCCGCCGCCGATGACGACGACGTGGGTGTTCTTTTCGGTCATCTGCTTCTCCTCGGGTCATCCGGCGCAAC
>DATFCF010000176.1:0-3908 GCA_035253445.1 Mycobacterium sp. | reverse complement strand
TCGGGGTCGAGTGCCTCGGCCAGCAAACGGGCGCGGCGGCGGACGTGCAACGCGCCGGGCAACGTTCCGCTGGCCTTCAGACCCGCATCGACACATTCGCGCATCGCCGACCAGATCCGCAGCAGCCCGGCCCGCAGATCCGGTTCGCGAGCCAGCGCCGCCTCATTGCGAGCCATCAGTTCCGCGATGGCGCAGCCTGCATCCGTCGCCGACGCGATGAGTTCAGCGGCGGTGGTAAACGGATACGGGACGGCGACGTCTTCGCGGGTGCCCGACTGCGCCTCGTCCTCGTCGACGACGAACCCGCCGCCGACGGAGTAGTACACCCGCCGTGCGATCTCCGCGCCGTCGTCGCCGTAAGCGATGAACACCATACCGTTGCTGTGAAACTCCATGGCTTGCAACGACAGAACGATGTCAGCGGCTTCGTTGAAGTCGATTGTGTGGGAACCGGCAAGGAGTAACTTCCTGCCGCCTCGAATCTCCTCGACGCGGGCGCGGGGAAGTTCAGGGTCGACGGTCTCGGGTGCGACCCCCTCCAGTCCGAGCATGACCGCGCCGGGCGTGCCGTGGCCGGCGCCTGTCGCGCCGAGCGAACCGTAGAGCTCGACGCGGACACCCGCGACGGTCGGTAGCACGCGGTCGTCGACGAGATGGCGTGCGAACCGGGCGGCCGCCCGCATCGGGCCGACCGTGTGCGAACTCGATGGCCCGATTCCGATCGAGAACAAGTCGAAGACGGAGACGGCCACCGGAGTCAGCTCACAGCAAACTAGGGCTTGGGGCTTACATCAACGCTGGGCGGCCGCGACTGGCTCGCGGCTGATGGCTCGGGCTGCGACGAACGACGGATGATCGAGAACGCCACCGCTCCCCCGGCCAGCACAACCACGCCGAGCGCCGCCAACACCAGCGGCCGGCGCCGCCGCTTGGGCTTGCGCGCATCCGCGATCACCTGCGGGAGGTTCGCGAGCACCGCCTGAGCCGCGGAGAGTTCCTGCGCGATGGTGTCCTGCGCGTCGCCGAACTCCTGGGCCAGCCTGCTCTTGTCGAGACGCCGACGAATGCTGCCGGCGGCTGACTGCGCGCCGTACCAGCTCAGTCCTACCGTGCCCCGCGTGACGTCGACCGGTCCGACGGCCGAGTACTTCAGGCCGCGCGTCAGCCTCTGGCTAGGGGTCAACCGGGCACCGGTCTTCGAGCTCATGTCCCACCTCTCTGCGGCCACAACAATTCGCCATCCAGCCTGCCATCAACCGCGACGCACCGGTGCCCGGTTGGGCGCCGAAGCGAGCGTGGCACACTGGCATCCCGTGACGAGCCCCATTCAGACAGCGACCGCGACCCTGCACACCAACCGCGGCGACATCAAAATCGCACTGTTCGGAAACCACGCCCCCAAGACCGTCGCCAACTTCGTCGGATTGGCCCAGGGCACCAAGGACTACAGCGGCGAGAATGCGTCGGGCGGCACGTCCGGACCCTTCTACGACGGGGTCGTCTTCCACCGCATCATCGACGGGTTCATGATCCAGGGTGGTGACCCGACCGGAACCGGCCGCGGTGGCCCCGGATACGAGTTCGCCGACGAGTTCCACCCCGAGCTGCAATTCGACAAGCCCTACCTGCTCGCGATGGCCAACCGTGGCCCGGGCACCAACGGCTCGCAGTTCTTCATCACGGTCGGCAAGACGCCGCACCTGAACCGCAAGCACACCATCTTCGGCGAGGTCGTCGATCCGGAGTCGCAGAAGGTCGTCGACGCCATCGCCACCACGGCCGTCGACCGCAGCGACCGGCCCACCGATCCTGTGGTGGTCGAGTCGATCACCGTCTCTTAAGGGGCTTGTGAGGAGCCGGCATAGCCGGCGGCAGTCAGTGCATCGAGCACTTCGAGCGGGTCGGTGCCCAGATCCCAACGGGTGAAGACCAGTAGCCGGTCGTCGGTGGTGTCGATCTCGAGTAGGCGCACCTTGCGCGCGAGTCGGCGGAACTCGGTGATCCGGATGAGCTTGATATCGCTGCGCCGCAGCAGGTTTGTGCCGAACCAGCCGCGGGTAAGCAGCCCGTCGTCGCTGATTGCCAGTTTTGGCCGTGCGCGCCAAGACTGGCTTGCAAACACCACCAGCCCTACTGCGGCAATGCCCACTAGAACACGTCCGGGCAGGTCTGTGATCATGGTCACAGCGGCGATAGCCAAGATAAGTCCAGCTACGCCGCAAGCTGCGATTCCCAACGCGGGCGGACTCCACTCAGTTTGCTGCATGGGTCACTCACACCCTTTTACCGTTGCTAATGAGGTTATCCACAGGTGCTATCCCCAATGGGGATGAATCACATCAGTGTGATCTGGTGACCACGAGGTTGCTAAACCGGTAACGCGCGGAGACCAAGTTAAATTCATACCTTTGGTCGGTCCGGCTACCGCCACCGCATCGTGAGCAACAAGCCGGTGATCATGAAAGCAAAGGCGATCGCGTAGTTCCACGGACCAAGTTCGGCGAGGAACGGGATGGCCGTCGAGGCCAGCTGGAAGACCAGCAGCCAGACAAGCCCGATCAGCATCAAGCCGACGAACAAAACGACGAACCAGACGCTCGACGGTCCGGCCTTGACCTTGACCGGGGTCCGGCTCACCGGGCTGATGGTGAAGTCGTTCTTCTTACGAACCTTGGACTTGGGCATGGTTACCTTCGCGGACACTCGGCGTCACACGGTGCGACGATGAAGCAGGATGTACATACGAGCCTAACGCAGGAGCCCCGCCAGCCAGAATTCCTGGAGAGGAGCTGATGAACCAGTCCCGACGCAGCGCCTGGCGCTTCGGCGTCCCGGTGGTCTGTCTGCTCGCGGGCTTACTGCTGTCGGCCACCTACGGAGTTTCGGGCGGCGACGAGATCCGGCGCAGTGACGCGCCCCGACTGGTCGACCTGGTGCGCGAGGCTCAGCAGTCGGTGGATCGGCTCACCGCCCAGCGGGATTCACTGGTGACCGAGTTCGACACCCACCACGGCGGCTCGCCCGGCGCCGACGCGGCGCTGGTTGCGATCACCGACAAGAGCGCTCGGCTGGCCGTCGACGCCGGCCTGGACCCGATGCACGGGCCCGGCCTCGTCGTGACGCTCAACGATGCTCAGCGCGACGCTGAGGGCCGTTTCCCCCGCGACGCCTCCCCCGACGACCTCGTCGTGCATCAGCAGGACATCGAGGCGGTGCTGAACGCGCTGTGGAGCGCCGGCGCCGAGGGCATCCAGATGCAGGACCAACGCATCATCGGCACATCGGCGCCGCGATGCGTCGGCAACACACTTCTGCTCAACGGCCGCACGTACAGCCCGCCGTATGTGGTCACCGCGATCGGCGATCCGGCCGCGATGCAGGCCGCGCTCGCGGCGTCACCGTTGGTGACGCTCTACAAGCAGTACGTGATGCGGTTCGGGTTGGGTTACATCGAAGAACCACGCGCCGCGGTCGACGTGGTCGGGCATTCCGAGCCGGTGCGCATGCGGTTCGCCAAGCCGGCAGGCCCCGTCGGCTACTGAGCCCTCTGGGCTGCGCCGAGACTGCTCACAGATCGCGATTCGGCGTGAATCCGCGATCTGCCCGCAGTCTCGATTGACTCTGCGCACAGGGCGCAAGAGTGCGAGTGGGCCACACCCTCACCGCAGAGTGAACGCAGAAGACGACCTATCCTTGCCTGATGCAGGTCTTGGTCGTCGACAACTACGACAGCTTCGTGTTCAACCTTGTCCAATATCTGGGCCAGCTCGGGGTGAATGCGCAAGTGTGGCGTAACGACGACGCGCGCTTGGCCACCGACGCCGATGTCGCCAAGGTCGCCGAGGAGTTCGACGGTGTACTGCTCAGCCCCGGCCCCGGTACCCCCGAACTCCTCGGCGACCTTGGCA
>DATFCF010000175.1:0-7245 GCA_035253445.1 Mycobacterium sp. | reverse complement strand
CCTGGATCCGCACTTTCGCACTGACTTTGGCGATCTTTCCGGGCCCCTGTCCCATCGGGCCCATTTCGAACGCGTCGCCTGCAATGGCGGCGATCGCCCCGCCCACTCGCTCCTCGGTCACTGCGACCTCGAAGAACTTGCGGCCGAACTCTTCGTAGGTCATGTAGTCATCGGCGTGCATGGTGTTGATACCGTCTCACGTCCGTGCGGGCTGCTGACGCAAGGTGGCCGAATCGATGCCGCCCCGGGGCTAGCGGCCGCCCTCACCACCGCCGCTGACGTGGTCAAACTGTCGGTCGGCGGACGAGCGGCCCGGAAGCAGCTTCAGCGCAAACAGTCCGACGATCGCCACCGACAGCGCCGGGGCGCCGTACAGCACGATGCCCAGGCCGGCCCCGATGGTCGACGCGCTGAGTGCGGACGCGACCACGAAGATCGTGACAACCCAGCTGACGAAACCCGTGAGCAGCATGATCGCCACGGCAACGGCCAGGCTGCGGGCCCAGCCGTAGTGGCGATAGCCGGTCACGGCCAACACCGCCACCGTCGGCAGTCCAAAGATGGCCGCGGCCTGCCAGGCCCCATCCAGGGTGCTCATCCGGCCCACCGACGGCAGAATCAACAGGGCCGCCAGTACCGCGGTGACGAGCACACCCGCGACCGCAATCTTGTGCGAGTCAATGCGCCGCATGTCGGCCGGGTTGCCCGGTGCGCGCAGCGCGAAACCTGACGCCGTCGGCGACGTCAGTCGTGATCGCTGAAATAGCGAATCCTTTTGATCGCAAAGGGCTTCGCTGCGACCTCCGCGGCGAGGATGTCGCGGTGCCCGTCGCGATCCAGCCCCACGACGAGGTGGTGACCAGCACCGATTAGCTTGCGAGGCCGCCCAGTTGCCAGCCGCGCCAGCAGATCGCTGGCGCTCAAGGCGGTGTGATCGCCGGTGGTGATCCGCGCCCCTTTCGTCAACCGCCGCCGCACCGCGACCTCATCGCCCGCCCGCGCGTCGGTCAGGAACTCTCCGAAGCGCCGCTTGCCTTGCGACCCGGTGCCGCGAAACCCGCTGACAAATCCCAACGTGCCGATGAGCCCCTGGTTGAGCAGCAGACCCTTCGATAGCTGCAATCCCGCGGGCACCGATCGTGCGCCGCTACGCAGAAACTGACCGACCATCGATGGAAGTTCCCAAAATGCGTACAGCGCAGAGATTTTCAACTCGCCGTGCTCGTCCTGCAGGTCGTATCGAAGATACGCGGGTATCCGCAAGGTCAACCCCGACAGCATCTCGACCTCAAGGCTCAGGTCCCGGATCACCGTCGAGCCGACGACGATGTCGACGTCGCGGTCGAATGTGATGTCGCGCGGGCCGATGAACGTGTCGTAGAACCGCCTGATCGCCATCCGCCCTCGATGCGGTTGGGAGCCGACTGGGTCTTCTACCCGCGCGCCGGGTGCGAACAGGTTCACCCAACCCTCGCGGTCGTGTGCGCCCGCCGCGGCCGGGGACCGTTCGACGGCCGCCAGCATGTCGGCGCGTGAGAAGGTCATATGGTCTCCTACCACTGGACCCTCATCTCAGTCGACTACTTCGCCGCGCGCAGGCACACTGTGATTACCGCATTGATGCGGGGTAGGTGTGAGGAGGAACCGCAAATGAGCAGCAACGGGCCTTTCGGGTTCGACCCCGAAGAGTTCGATCGCGTCGTCCGCGAGGCGGGTGAGGGGCTTCGCGACGCCCTCGACGGCGTCAGCAGGTTCTTCACCACGTCCGGTGAGCGGGCAGGCTGGGCGACCATCTTCGACGAGTTCTCGCGATCCGCTCGAGCCAGGCATGAACCGGAGACAACGGGCGAGACCGGCGACGGCGTGTGGGCCATCTACACCGTCGACGACGACGGGGGCGCCCACATCGAACAGGTCTATCCCACCGAACTGGATGCGCTTCGAGCGAACAAGGGCAATACCGATCCGACCCGCAAGGTGCGGTTCCTGCCGTATGGCATCGCCGTCAGCGTGCTGGATGCGTCGGATTCGGAAGAGTCGCTCTAGCGTTCTTCGAATACGCGTCGGATACCCGACAGCATCGCGATGTGCGCCTTGATCGCCTCGCGGGCGCCGCCATCACCAGCGGGTGCAACCCTTTGATGTTGTCTAGGTCGATGTAGAAATCACGAACCTCGCTGGGCGCCGCAGAAATGCGTTCGGTGAGGGCCCGCTCCGTGCGCGCGATCCACCAACTCACTGCGCGGTGGCGCTCACGCCCAGCGTGCGTTGGATATCGGGTTTCATCTGCTGCAGCTGCTGGCCCGAGTGCCCCCAACTGTGAATGCCGCCGGGAAAGCTGAACACGGCGTTGTTCCCGCCCGCGGCGATGTAGGCGTCGGCGAACGCGTGGTTGGAATCGATCGCGAAGCCTTCCAGGAATCCGAGTCCGGCGATGGGCGCGTCGGGGCTGGCCAGGGCCGGATCGACGAGGTTGCCGTCTCCGCAGTAGATCCAGAGCCGGGTGCCGTTGGCTGCGAGCCTGCCTGCCTGCACCGTGGGATCGTTGCGGGCCCAGGCCGGGTCGCCCGGCGGACCCCACATCGCCTCGCGGCTGAAGCCGCCGTTCCACATCATCGCGAGACCAACCTGCCCGGGGTCGGCCGAGAGGTTCAGGAAGCCCGACAGGGATCCGGCGTAGATGAACTGCTGCGGGTGGAAGGCGGCGAGAATCAGCGCCGACGAACCGCCCATCGAGAACCCCACGATGGCGTTGCCGGTTGGCCGCACGTCTTTGTTGACCGCCAGCCACGTGGGCAGTTCCTGGGTCAGGAAGGTTTCCCATTTGTAGGTGTAGGTCTGGCCGTTTCCGACGGCGGGCCCGTACCAGTCGCTGTAGAAGCTGGACTTGCCGCCGACGGGCATGACGACCGACAGTCCGGATCCGGAGAACCAGTCGAACGCCTGGGTGTTGATGTCCCAGCCGTTGGCGTCCTCGCCCGCTTCCATGCTGTCGAGCAGGTAGAGGGCAGGCGTGTCGGGACCGCCGCTGGTGAATTCGACGCGGATGTTGCGGCCCATTGCCTGCGACGGCACCTCGAGTTGTTCGACGGCCACACTCGAGAACGCCACCGCTGTCGCGGAACCGCCTGTGACGCCGACCAATCCGGGCAACGCTGCCGCCATAATCGTCGCTGCCGTCAATCGCCCGATCCAGCCGGCGGACATCCTCACACCGAACGCCATCGCTGCCTCCCCATCGCAACACGGCCCGACCTTCAGCGGACGATACGCCGTACGCGCCCGTCACCTGCGAGTTTTACCGGATTCGATCCTCCTCGCCGTGTCGCGAAAGCGCCGAGATGAGGTCGATGAGCCGACGCCGTCCGGATCGCCAACGACGTTGCCGACGGTGTGGACCGCAGATGCCGCACACGGCTTGGCGATTGCCGAGCCGCTTCGCACCGGCACCTTTGACATCAACATTTACACGCTCGAAACCAGCTGTCCGTTTGGTTGATTCAAGAACTCCGGCATAGGGCGCAAGTCCGGGGCCGTGGGACTGTCGGCATGTGTCGAGCTGCAATCGACGATGAGTGCAAAGAAGCTGCCCGAGCTAGCTTGTCAGGTCGATTGTCGATTCTGCGGGGCAGCATATTCCGCCATGCAGGTTGTCGATCGCGATCTCCAAATCCACTAGACAGCGCGATGTTTCATGCCACTTGCCGACCACGCGGCCGCGCGGGCCTGCCCCTTCGACTGCCATCCGGTCCGCGCACCCCGCGAGGTGCATCATCTTGACGAAAATCGTTGGATACCCGTGGCTTTGAGCGTAGACGGGATCGAGATGACAAGACACGTCGTCCCAGGCCGTGCCCAAATTCATCAGCACGGTAGTAGGTCTGGAATGTCTCGATGAAATGTCAGCGAGTCCTTCACCCGATCTTCGTAGGTCGGATTCTGGTCGTGATCCCGCATGCCGAGGTCCCCGATGGAATTACTCCGGATGCGCGTTGGACGTCGACCCCCGACCCGTCGGGCGCCGACGACACATACCCCTCGCTCATCGCATGCGTTGTCCGCGCCCGGCAGGCGATCTTTCCAACCATACCCCCCGGTACGGGTTGTTCCCGTGAGTTGACGACACCCATCGAACGCGGGCTTGACCCACCCGATGTCCCTGGCACTCCCTCATCGGACACCGACTTGTAGGCAATCGGGACCACCCACTCGGGACACGTTGCGGCCACCGATCTTCTCGCGGCTGTCGTCATTGATGTCCGAGCGGGGCCGTCCGAAGAACCGCGGTAGTCCGCGATCCACTGGTTGTAGAGGCGGGCGAAGCCGGCGCCGGAGCGAGGCTCCTCGGCAACGTGTCACTCGCCGTCGATCGTCCGCATGTTGACAAAAGTCAGGATGGCGGGCGCAGCCTTCCGGCGATTGCTCCGCGTGGCTCACCCCGGACTCAGCGCCGGTGTGGCTGACCTGCGGGTTAGAGCCCCGCGACGAGCACCTGAGTGACTCAGATCCCACCGCTTCGATGTAGTGAGCAGCCACACGATTGCTTGAGTTAACCTAGGTCAGGGTGAGAACTTATACCGGCTAAGTTAAGGTTGGCTTAACAACCGCGACGACATACATACGAAAAAAAGGGCGCACATGGTTGATACAGGTCGGGGGAGATTTTTCCAGTGATCAAGGCTGTCAAACGTGTCTGGATTCCCGTCGTCATTGTCGTCGTCGTAGCCATCGCGGGCTTCACCGTTCAACGGGTCCGCACGTTCTTCGGCGCCGAGGGCATCATCGTCACCCCCAAGGTCTTCGCCGACGATCCAGAACCGTTCGACCCCAAAGTGGTGAAATACGAGATTTTCGGCAACGGAACCTATGCCGACATCAACTACCTGGATCTCGACGCGAAGCCGCAGCGTGTGGACGGTGCCGGTCTGCCGTGGACGATCACGCTACAAACAACGGCGCCGTCGGCGGCGCCCAACATCGTCGCTCAGGGCGACGGTGACTCCATCACCTGCCGCATCACCGTCGATGACGAAATCAAGGACGAAAGAACCTCTACCGGCGTGACAGCCCAAACCTTCTGTCTGGTGAAATCCGCATGAGCGCGCCCACGAGCGAGGCACAGACCGACGCATTCCCGCCCGTCCGACACGCGGCCCGGCCCTTCCTCCCGAAGATGATCCGCCGGCTGGCGATACCGATCATTCTCGGCTGGATCGTCGCCATCGCGGTCCTGAATACCGTTGTGCCCCAGCTGGAAACAGTCGGGCAGATGCGCGCGGTGTCGATGAGTCCGGAATCGGCGCCGTCGATGATCGCAATGAAGCGCGTCGGTGAGGTGTTCGAGGAGTACGACTCCGACAGCTCGATCATGATCGTGTTGGAAGGCCAGGAGCCGCTCGGCGACGATGCGCATGCCTTCTACAACGAGATGGTCAAGAAGCTCGAAGCCGACACCCAGCACGTCCAGAGCGTCCAGGACTTCTGGAGCGACCCGCTAACGGCGACGGGCTCACAGAGCAACGACGGCAAGGCCGCCTACGTCCAGGTCTACCTCTCCGGCAATCAGGGTGAGGCCCTGGCCAACGAGTCGGTGGAAGCCGTACAGAACCTGGTGGATGGCCTGCCTACACCCAACGGCATGAAGGCATACGTCACCGGCCCTGCCGCACTCGCTGCGGATCAGCACATCGCCGGCGACCGAAGCATGCAGATGATCGAGTTGGTCACGTTCTCCGTGATCATCGTCATGTTGTTGCTCGTCTATCGGTCGATCATCACGGTGCTGTTGACGCTCGTAATGGTCGTGTTCCAATTGGCCGCGGCCCGCGGCTTCGTGGCGTTCCTCGGCTATCACGAGATCATCGGGCTCTCGACCTTCGCGACCAACCTGCTTGTGACGTTGGCGATCGCCGCCGCCACGGACTACGCCATATTTCTGATCGGCAGATATCAGGAGGCGCGCGGTGCGGGCGAGGACCGAGAAGCCGCGTACTACATCATGTTTGGCGGCACGGCCCACGTGGTGTTGGGGTCCGGCCTGACTATCGCGGGTGCGACGTTCTGTTTGAGTTTCACGAGACTGCCCTACTTCCAAACCCTCGGCATCCCGTTGGCCATCGGCATGGTGGTCTGCGTTATCGCGGCGCTCACCTTGGGCCCCGCCATCATCACTGTGGCCACTCGGTTCGGCAAGGTGCTCGAGCCGAAGCGGGCGATGAGGGTCCGCGGGTGGCGCAAGATCGGCGCCGCAGTCGTCCGGTGGCCGGGTCCCATTCTGGTCGGGACCATGGCGCTGTCCCTGGTTGGCCTGCTGACCCTGCCCGGCTACCAAACCAACTACAACGACCGCAATTACCTCCCGAAGGACCTCCCGGCCAACGAGGGCTATGCCGCTGCCGATCGCCATTTCTCGCAGGCGCGGATGAACCCCGAACTGCTGATGATCGAGAGCGATCACGACCTGCGCAACTCTGCCGACTTCCTCGTCATCGACAAGATCGCGAAGGCCGTCTTCCGGGTGCAGGGAATATCGCGTGTCCAGGCGATCACGCGGCCCGACGGAAAACCGATCGAACACACGTCGATTCCGTTCCAGATCAGCATGCAGGGCACGACGCAGAAGATGAACGAGAAGTACAACCAGGACCTGATGGCCAACATGCTCAAGCAGGCCGACGACATGCAGACGACCATCGACACGATAACCAAGATGCAGGGCATCACGGTCCAGATGGCTGAGACGACTCACAGCATGGTGACCAAGATGAAGGGGATGGTCGTCGACATCCAAGAATTGCGCGACAACATCGCCAATTTCGACGACTTCTTCCGCCCGCTCCGCAATTACTTCTATTGGGAACCGCACTGCTACAACATCCCGGTCTGCTTTTCGCTGCGGTCGGTGTTCGACACCCTTGACGGCATCGACACGATGACCGACGACATCCAGGCCCTGATGCCGGACATGGAACGCCTCGACACGCTCATGCCACAGATGGTCGCGTTGATGCCGTCGATGATCGAGACGATGAAGAACATGAAGCGGATGATGCTGACCATGTATGCCACCCAGAAGGGCATGCAGGACCAGCAATCCGCGATGCAGGAGAACTCCGAGGCCATGGGCGAGGCCTTCGACGCGTCGATGAACGACGACTCGTTCTATCTGCCACCGGAAGTCTTCGACAACGAAGAGTTCAAGAAGGGCATGGAGAACTTCGTCTCGCCGGACGGAAAGTCGGTCCG
>DATFCF010000174.1:0-5792 GCA_035253445.1 Mycobacterium sp. | reverse complement strand
GCAGACCGCACAACCGCTGGGAGTCGCGTTGGGCGCCTTGGTGATTCCGCGGTTGGCCGAAGCCCACGGCGTCTCGGCGGCACTGCTGTTTCCCGCGATGGTGTGCGCCGTCTCCGCGGTCGTGTGCGCAGTGGCGGTGATCGACCCGCCGCGGCCCCCGCGCGCCGAGGCTGCCGACGACGAGTTGGCCAACCCCTACCGCGGGTCGGCGATGCTGTGGCGCATCCACGCTGTGTCGGTGTTGCTGGTCGTTCCCCAGGCGGTGGTGTGGACGTTCACTCTGGTGTGGTTGATGACCGACCGCGGCTGGTCGGCGGCGTCTGCAGGAGCGATGGTGACAGTCGCCCAGGTCCTCGGCGCCGGCGGGCGCATCGCGGCCGGCCGCTGGTCGGACGTTGTCGGCTCTCGGCTGCGGCCCATCCGCACCATCGCGCTGGGAGCGGCCGCGTCGATGGCGCTTTTGGCGCTGACCGGCTGGCTGAACTCCCCGATCAGCGTCGCGGTGATGGTGATCGCTTCAGTGATCACCGTGTCCGACAACGGTTTAGCGTTCACCGCGATCGCCGAGATCGCGGGACCATTCTGGAGCGGGCGGGCGCTGGGCACCCAGAACACCAGCCAACTACTGACCACAGGCATCGCGCCGCCACTGTTCGGCGCATTGATCGGCGTGGCCGGATATCCGGCCGCGTTCGCGGTGTGTGCGCTGTTTCCGCTCGTGGCAATGCCGCTCGTCCCGATCGAGTCCCGGCGACCGTAACGTGACGAGTTTCACTGCTGGCGGGTCCGTCGAGGCAATGCCAGCATCGCGGCAGCCAGGAAGCACACGGCTCCGACAAACGTGCCCAAGTTGGCGAGCCACGCGTCCTCGGTGACACCGGTTTCGGTGACGAACGCCCCGAGTGCGGACACCCCGAAGGCCACGCACCCGATCATGTTGATCCACTCCGCCTGCCAATCACGGGATTTCAGCTCGAAGAGCCCGACAGCGGCCGTCACTGCGACGACACCCAGCGCCCCGCTCACCAGGAACGCCAAGGACCCTGTGGCGTCAGGCGCCCACACCAGGCGCCGCTCCGGCCTGACCGCATGCGCCCACAGCGAGGCCCCGGTGCTGATATTGAACAGGACCGTGCCGGCGAATTGGGTGGCTGCCGAAAGCCATCCGATCCGGAGGGCGGGACCGGACAACACCAACTGCATCCATCCCGCGGCGGTGAAAAACCAGGAGCCGATGAAGCACAGCACGTTGGTCAGCCCGGCTCCTGCGACTGCAGACGACCCCGGCATCGTGGCGATCGCGAACAATGTCGAACCGATGGCGAACAGCCAGCACTGTCGCCGGAGTGTCGCCACCGAACGACTACAGGCTGGCGGCGATCCGCTCGCCGATCTGCGCGGTACTGCGCTTCTGCTCCCCGCGCGTGGCGAGGTGCTGCTCGACCGCCTTATCGACGCGGGCAGCGGCGTCGTCCTCACCGATGTGGGACAGCAGCAGCGCAACGGACATGATCGCCGCAGTCGGATCGGCGATTCCCTGTCCCGCGATGTCGGGTGCGCTTCCGTGCACGGGCTCGAACATCGACGGATTCGTCCGTGTGCCATCGATATTGCCGCTCGCCGCAAGGCCGATGCCGCCGCATACAGCAGCGGCCAGATCGGTGATGATGTCGCCGAACAGGTTGTCGGTGACGATGACATCGAACCGGCCCGGATCGGTGACGAGGTGGATGGTGGCAGCGTCCACATGCTGGTACGCAATCTCGACGTCGGGGTAGTCAGCCGCCGCCTCTTGCACGGTGCGCCACCACAGCGCGCCGGCATAGGTGAGCACGTTGTTCTTGTGCACCAGCGTCAAATGCTTGCGCCGCTGTTGTGCCCGCCGGAACGCGTCGTGCACGACGCGGCGCACACCGAACGCGGTGTTGACGCTGACCTCGGTGGCGATCTCGTTGGGTGTGCCGACGCGGATCGCTCCCCCCGTACCGGTGTACGGGCCCTCGGTTCCTTCGCGGACGACGACAAAGTCGATGTCCGGATTGCCTGCCAGTGGACTGTTGACGCCCGGATACAGCTTGCCGGGCCGCAGATTGATGTGATGGTCGAGCTCGAACCGGATCCGAAGCAGCAGACCACGTTCCAGGACGCCGCTGGGCACCGACGGATCACCGATCGCGCCGAGCAGGATCGCATCGTGGGCCCGCAGTTCGTCGAGCACCGAATCGGGCAACACCTCGCCGGTTTCGTGGTATCGGCGTGCACCCAGGTTGTAGCTGGTCTTCTCGACACCGGGCAGCACCGCGTCGAGCACCTTGACGGCCTCGCTCACCACTTCCGGGCCGATGCCGTCACCGGCGATGATCGCCAATCTCATGAGAGATCCACCACTTCCAGCAGTTTGGCGCCGACGGACTCGGCGATCACGGCGCGGACGTCGTCAGGGACTTCGCGGTCGATGCGCAGCAGGATCGTCGCGCCGGGCCCCTCCGCGTCCTCGCTGAGCTGAGCGGCGTGGATATTGATGTCGGCGCCGCCGAGCAGCGTGCCGATCTTGCCGAGCGTCCCCGGCTGGTCGATGTAGTTGATGATCAGGTAGACGCCCTCGGCACGCAGATCGAAGTTGCGGCCGTTGATTTGGACGATCTTCTCCACCAGCTGCGGACCTGACAGCGTTCCGGCGACGTTGGTGGTCGACCCGTCGGAGTGGACCGCCCGCACGTCGACCATGCTGCGGTGGTTGGGACTCTCGGTGGCCGTGCTGATGTCGGCCTGCACACCGCGCTCGGCGGCCAGTGCAGGTGCGTTCACGAATGTCACCGGATCCTCGATGATCGCCGAGAACAGCCCGCGAAGCGCTGAAAGCCGCAGTACCTCAACCTCTTCGGACGCTAGCTCGCCGCGGACCTGCACCGACAACGAGACCGGCAGCTCACTGGACAGCACACCGACGAGCAACCCCAGCTTGCGAGCCAGGTCGAGCCATGGCGCCACTTCTTCGCCGACGACCCCGCCGCCGACGTTGACGGCGTCGGGCACGAACTCACCGGCCAGCGCGAGCCTCACACTTTCGGCGACATCGGTGCCCGCCCGGTCCTGGGCTTCGGCCGTCGACGCGCCCAGGTGCGGAGTGACGACAACCTGCGGCAGGTCGAACAGTGGGCTGTCGGTCGCCGGCTCTTTGGCGAAGACGTCGATGCCCGCACCGCGCACGTGCCCGCTGGTAATGGCCTCCGCGAGGGCTTCCTCGTCGACCAGCCCGCCACGCGCGGCGTTGACGATGATCACCCCGGGCTTCGTCTTGGCCAGTGCTTCCTTGCCGATCAGCCCGGCTGTTTCCGGCGTCTTGGGCAGGTGCACCGAGATGAAGTCGGCTCGGGTCAGCAGTTCGTCCAGCGGAAGCAGCTCGATGCCGAGCTGCGCAGCGCGCGCCGCCGAGACGTACGGGTCGTAGGCCACAACGTGGGTGCCGAACGCGGCGAGCCGCTGGGCTACCAGCTGCCCGATGCGGCCGAGGCCCACGACTCCGACGGTCTTGCCGTAGATCTCGGTGCCGGAGAACGACGAGCGTTTCCAGGTGCGTTCACGCAGCGAAGCGTCGGCAGGCGCGATCTGCCGGGCGGCGGCCAGCAGCAGCGCGACCGCGTGCTCGGCGGCGCTGTGGATGTTCGACGTGGGCGCGTTGACCACCAGCACGCCCCGGGCGGTGGCGGCGTCCACGTCGACGTTGTCCAGGCCGACGCCGGCACGGGCGACGATCTTGAGCTTGGGGGCAGCGGCCAGCACCTCAGCGTCGACGGTGGTCGCCGAGCGCACCAGCAGGGCATCGGCCTCGGGCACGGCGGCCAGCAGCTTCTCTCGGTCAGGTCCATCGACCCAGCGGACTTCGACCTGGTCGCCGAGGGCGGCGACGGTTGATTCAGCCAGTTTGTCGGCAATCAGTACAACGGGAAGACTCACGCCCACACAGCGTAGTGGGCTGGTTTGGCCCCGATTCACGAGGTGGCGTGCCCTGCGCGCCGATAAACTCCCGGCCCATGTCCGAACCCCTTGACGTCGGTCGCCTGCCCCAGGCTTGGCAGCAGCGATTCGCCTTCTACGAGGCCCACGGACTTCCCGGGTCATCCCCCCAGGCACGGACCGCTTACAACACGCTGTCGTTCGGACAAAAGATCCGCATCAGCGTGAACTTTCTGGCGTTCTACTTCGGCCCGATCTACTACTTCGTAAAAGGCATGTGGCGCAAAGGCCTTGTTCTGCTCGCCGAGGCCATTGCCATCGGGGTGTTGGTGGCGTTCAACGGCCCAGACAACATCTGGTCGCGCACACTCATCTTCCTCTTTGCCGCCTCCGTAATGCCGACGGCCAACTATGCCTACTATCTGCACGTCGCCAAGGACAGCAAGGCATGGAACCCGTACGAGGGTTTCAGCCGTCGATCTGCGAAGGCATAACGCGTGGTGGACGTCGCCGTCGTCGGCAGCGGCCCGAACGGGCTCGCGGCAGCCGTGATCTGCGCCAGGGCGGGCCTGTCCGTGCAGGTGTTCGAGGCCCAGACCACCCTCGGCGGCGGCGCGCGCACCCTTGCCGATCCGGAGTTTCCCGGGGTCTCGCACGACATCTGTTCGGCGGTGCATCCGTTGGCGCTGGCGTCACCGTTCCTCGCGGAGTTCGATCTGCCGGCGCGCGGTGTCACGATCAACGTGCCCGAGGTGTCGTACGCCAACCCGCTGCCGGGCCGACCCGCCGCAGTCGGCTATCACGACCTGGACCGCACCTGCGCCGAACTGTCCAACGGCGAGTCGTGGCGGCGACTGCTCGGTCCGCTCGTCGAACGCGACGATGCGGTGCTCAACCTTCTGCTCGGCGACAAGCGCTCGATTCCCCGCAGCCCTGTCGCGGCTGTGCTGGCGGGGCTGCGGTTGCTCGAACAGGGCACCCCCGCCTGGCATGCGCTCTCCGGCGCTGACGGCCGCGCCCTGTTCACCGGTGTTGCGGCGCACACGATTTCAATGATGCCGTCGCTGGTATCCGCGGGCGCGGGCCTGATGCTGGCCACGCTGGCTCACACCGTCGGCTGGCCGATACCCGTCGGCGGAAGTCAAGCCATCCCCGACGCGCTGATGGCCGATCTACGGGCACACGGTGGCACGGTGACGGCCGGCGAGGAGATCACGTCACCGCCGCCAGGCGTCGTGCTGTACGACACCGCGCCCACCGCGCTGCTGTCCATCTACGGCGACAAAGTGCCGCCACGCTATGCAAAGGCCTTGCGGCGCTACCGCTTCGGACCGGGCGTGGCCAAGGTCGACTTCGTGCTGTCCGGCGAGATTCCGTGGACGGATGCGCGCCTGGCCGATGCGCCGACGCTGCACATGGGCGGCACCCGCGAGCAGATGGCGCATGCCGAGCGTGAAGCCGCCGCGGGTCGTCACGCGGAATGGCCGATGGTGCTTGCCGCATTGCCACACCTGGCCGACCCGGGGCGCGTCGATGCGCAGGGACGACGACCGCTATGGACGTATGCCCACGTGCCGTCGAATTCACCCGTCGACCAAACCGAGACCGTCACAAGGATTTTCGAGCGCTTCGCGCCCGGCTTCCGCGACATCGTGGTGGCGGTCCGTAGCGTGCCGGCGGCGCGGCTGGCCGACCACAACGCCAACCTCGTCGGCGGCGATATCGGCGTCGGCGGCAATACGCTGTACCACGCACTTGCCGGCCCCACGCCGCGGCTCAACCCGTGGAGCACGCCGATCCCGAGGGCATACCTGTGCTCGTCGGCCACCCCGCCG